>LELG01000029.1 GCA_001045575.1 Candidatus Burkholderia pumila | reverse complement strand
TCCCTTGGCCTTCCATCGTTGCGTCGATAGCCGGGCAACCGATCACCAATCCGAACCGCTGTGTACGGACCCTTATGCGCGGTTGTGTGGGAGGGGCGGGCCGTGAGGCCCGCCCCCTATACCGATTCTGACACAGCATCGGCGAATCTTTGTCCGATGGGCGTGCGGACTCGATGGCACTGTGGAGTGTGGATTGCTTTCACGCGCACAGTGTTAGTGTCATCCGGTTCGAAGCACTCCGAGCACGATCACCGGGGGCATCCAGGGAGAGGAAATGAAGGCCGTCGAAATCACCGAATTTGGCGCACCCGAAGTCTTGAAACTAGCCAAACGTCCGACACCCGCGCCAGGTAAGACCGAAGTGCTGATCAAGGTCGCGGCGTCGGGCGTAAACCGGCCGGACGTGTTTCAGCGCAAGGGCGCGTATGCACCGCCGCCGGGCATCTCGGACCTGCCGGGGCTGGAAATCGCGGGCGAAATCGTCGATGGCGATTTCGATCCGAAGCACAATCCGTTCGGTTTGAAGAAGGGCGATCGTGTCTGCGCGCTGCTTGCGGGCGGCGGTTATGCCGAATACGCGGTCGCGCCGCTCGAACAGTGTTTGCCGGTGCCACAAGGCTTTTCGGATATCGAAGCGGCATCGCTGCCGGAAACGTTCTTCACGGTCTGGAGCAACGTTTTCGAACGCGCGCATCTCGGCGCGGGCGAGAACGGCGAGAAAGAGACGCTGCTGGTGCAGGGCGGATCAAGCGGTATCGGCGTGACGGCGATCCAGATTGCGAAGGCGCTGGGGCATCGTGTATTCGCAACGGCAGGCACCGATGAAAAGTGCCGCGCGTGCGAAGCGCTCGGCGCCGAGCGCGCGATCAACTACAAGACGGAAGATTTCGTCGAAGTGGTGCGTTCGCTGACGAACGATCGTGGCGTCGACGTGATTCTGGACATGGTGGCCGGCGACTATCTGCCGCGCGAACTGAAAGCGCTCGCCGATGGCGGCCGCATCTGCGTGGTCGCATTGCTTGGCGGCTCGAAGGCGGAGATCAATCTGAACGATATCCTGCGCCGCCGTCTGGTCATCACCGGTTCGACGCTGCGCCCGCGTCCGGTGGCGTTCAAGGCGAAGCTCGCCGCGAAGCTGAAAGAGCGTGTGTGGCCGGAACTGGAGGCGGGGCGAATCAAGCCGGTAATCCATCAGGTGTTCCCGGCGGCGGAAGCCGCCGCCGCGCACACGTTGATGGAAAGCAGCACGCACGTCGGCAAGATCATCCTTGATTGGCGTGACGCAGGCCAGGCGTAAAGTCATTGTTGCAGATGCAGTTCTGGCGGTTTGACCGGTTTCGTTAAATCATAGTAAAATCACCTGTTTTGCAAGCAGTTTGCTGTTTCCTTCCTAGCGGTTCATTCCAATACCAGGGTGGCTCTTGAAGCTGCCACCGAGTGGCGAGACTTATGTCCAGAGAACGAGCAAAACTGGTAGTAGGCAACTGGAAGATGCATGGTCGCATCAATGAGAATGGGGCCTTACTGACGGAAGTCGCTGCTGGCGCATCGGTTTTGCAGAATGACGTGCGTGTCGGCGTGTGCGTGCCGTATCCTTACCTCGCGCAGGCGGAAGTGCTCTTGAGCGGTTCGGTGGTGCGCTGGGGCGTGCAGGATGTGTCGGCGCATACGCATGGCGCATATACGGGCGAAGTCGCTGCGGATATGGCGACGGACTTCGGCGTGACGTATGCAATCGTCGGGCACTCGGAGCGTCGTGCGTATCACTTCGAAGGGCCGGAACTGGTCGTGGAAAAAGCACGTCGTGCGCTGGATGCAGGGCTGACGCCCATCGTGTGCGTTGGTGAAAAGCTTGAAGAGCGCGCCGAAAGGTTGACGCAAGAAGTCATTGCCATGCAGATCGACGTGGTACTGGACGTGTTGACGGAAGAGCAGGCGGTGCGCATCGTGGTTGCTTACGAACCGGTCTGGGCCATCGGCACGGGCAAGAGCGCGACGTCGCAGCAGGCGCAGGAAATCCATGCGTTCATTCGCAGCAAGCTTGCGAAGAAGGGCGCGGCGGTGGCGAATGTTCCGGTCTTGTACGGTGGTAGCGTGAAGCCGGAAAACGCGCAGGAATTGTTTGGGCAACAAGACATCGACGGCGGGCTGATTGGCGGCGCGTCGCTCAAGTCGAAAGATTTTTTGGCGATTTGTCAGGCGGCGCTTACTGTCTTGCAGAAGGCCGCATAAGCCGGGCAGATGAGTTGGGCAAGCGAAGGGCATTGAGACACATGCGTGTCACGGAATAATCAAGTTAGGTGAGTTGAAATGCTGTATTTGAAGACATTGATTATCGTCGTCCAATTGTTGTCGGCGTTGAGCGTCATCGGGCTCGTGCTGCTTCAGCATGGCAAGGGCGCAGACATGGGTGCGGCGTTCGGCAGCGGAGCATCGGGCAGTCTGTTCGGCGCGACGGGCTCAGCCAACTTTCTCTCGCGCACCACGGCCATTCTGGCTGCGGTCTTCTTCGTGACGACGCTCGCACTGACGTACATTGGCAGCTATAAGCCGCAGATTTCAGCCGGCATGCTGGGTTCGGCTCCGGTGGCGACGTCGGCTCCGGCGGCTAAGGCGGGCTCGGCTCCTGGCTCGGATGTGCCGAAGTAAGTCCTGGCACAATTTTTTCGGTAATTCGCCTTTTGTGCGTTGAACAATTCACAAGGGCTGATTATAATTCAAATTTTGAAGCGATTCGCGGCGATTTAGAAGTTGTTTTCCCAGATTGCAGTGCAGTGCCGACGTGGTGAAATTGGTAGACACGCTATCTTGAGGGGATAGTGGCGAAAGCTGTGCGAGTTCGAATCTCGCCGTCGGCACCAAAAGTTATCCAATGCCAGCCGCTGCTTCGCTTCGGCTGGCATTTTCACTTCTGGGGTGCGTTTTCTCATTAGTTGTTATAGTGAGCCCTCCCAAGTGAGAGTTCTCCCGCCGGGTGGTCCGTCCCGGCAGAAGCGTCCCAACCAACAACAGACCAACACTACCGACTGAGGATAGCCTTGAACCTCGCACCCTATTACCCCGTCTTCTTGTTTCTTTTGGTCGGCCTTGGTTTAGGTATTACGTTGGTCAGCATCGGCAAGATTCTCGGTCCCAACAAGCCCGACACCGAAAAGAACGCGCCGTACGAATGCGGCTTCGAAGCGTTCGAAGACGCACGTATGAAGTTCGATGTGCGTTACTATCTCGTCGCCATTCTTTTCATCATCTTCGACCTTGAGACGGCGTTCTTTTTCCCGTGGGGTGTGTCCCTGCGCGATATTGGCTGGCCCGGCTTCATTGCGATGATGATTTTCCTGCTCGAATTTTTGCTCGGTTTCGCCTACATCTGGAGAAAGGGCGGGCTCGACTGGGAATGACGGTTACATCTCATGGGCGGCTTTGGCTGGCAGCCCATTTGGAGGAAAACAAATGAGTATCGAAGGGATCTTGAAGGAAGGCTTTGTCACTACCACGGCTGACAAGCTGATCAACTGGACGCGCACCGGCTCTCTATGGCCGATGACGTTCGGTCTCGCATGCTGCGCGGTCGAGATGATGCACGCGGGCGCGGCACGCTATGACCTCGACCGTTTCGGCGTCGTGTTCCGCCCGAGTCCGCGTCAGTCGGACGTCATGATCGTTGCCGGCACCCTCTGCAACAAGATGGCACCGGCCTTGCGCAAGGTGTATGACCAGATGGCCGAGCCACGCTGGGTCATTTCCATGGGTTCCTGCGCAAACGGTGGCGGCTACTACCACTATTCGTATTCCGTCGTGCGCGGCTGCGACCGCATCGTCCCGGTCGACGTGTACGTTCCCGGTTGCCCCCCGACCGCCGAAGCGCTGGTCTATGGCGTGATTCAGTTGCAGGCGAAGATTCGCCGCACCAATACCATCGCCCGTCAGTAAGGGCCTAGACCTTCCCAACTATGGCAAGCAAACTTGAGACCCTCAAAGCGAAGCTTGAGACGGCCCTTGACGGTCGCCTGCAAAGCATCACCGAGACGCTTGGGCAACTGACGGTCGTCGTCAAGGCCGAGCACTACCTGGACGTCTGCAAGCAGCTTCACGATGACCGTTCGCTTGGCTTCGAGCAACTGATGGACTTGTGTGGCGTCGACTATTCGACTTACGGCGACGGCGTGTATGAAGGCCCGAGTTTTGCGATTGTTTTGCACCTGTTATCCATCACGAACAACTGGCGTCTGCGCGTCCGTGTATTTGCTCCGGACGACGAAGTACCCATCGTGCCTTCGGTGATTAATGTCTGGACGTCGGCGAACTGGTACGAGCGCGAAGCGTTCGACCTGTACGGCATCGTGTTCGAAGGCCATCCGGACCTGCGCCGCATTCTCACGGATTACGGCTTCATCGGTCATCCGTTTCGCAAGGACTTCCCGGTGTCGGGTTATGTCGAAATGCGTTACGACCCGGAAGAGAAGCGCGTCGTGTATCAGCCTGTGACGATCGAACCGCGCGAAATTACGCCGCGCGTGATCCGCGAAGATCGTTATGGCGGTCTGAAACATTAAGAGAGCGTCATGGCAGATATCAAAAATTACACGCTGAATTTCGGCCCACAACACCCTGCAGCACACGGCGTGCTGCGTCTCGTGCTGGAGCTCGACGGCGAAGTCATTCAACGTGCCGACCCGCACATAGGTCTCTTGCATCGCGCGACCGAAAAGCTTGCGGAAACCAAGACCTTCATTCAGTCCGTGCCGTACATGGACCGTCTCGACTATGTGTCGATGATGGCCAACGAGCACGGCTATGTGTTGGCGATCGAAAAGCTGCTCGGCATCGACGTGCCGATCCGCGCGAAGTACATCCGCGTGCTGTTCGACGAAATCACGCGCGTGCTGAATCACCTGATGTGGATCGGCTCGCACGCGCTCGACGTCGGCGCAATGGCGGTGTTCCTCTACGCCTTCCGCGAGCGCGAAGATTTGATGGACGTCTATGAAGCGGTGTCCGGCGCGCGCATGCACGCGGCATACTATCGCCCGGGCGGCGTCTATCGCGATCTGCCTGACGCAATGCCGCAATACAAGGCGTCCAAGATTCGCAATGCGAAGGCGCTCGACAAGATGAACGAGAATCGCCAGGGTTCGCTGCTCGACTTCATCGAAGACTTTTTCTATCGTTTCCCGGGTTATGTCGATGAGTATGAAACGCTACTCACCGACAACCGGATCTGGAAGCAGCGTCTGGTCGGTATCGGCGTGGTGAGTCCGGAGCGCGCGTTGCAGATGGGTCTGAGTGGTGCGATGTTGCGCGGCTCGGGCATCGAATGGGACTTGCGCAAGAAGCAGCCGTACGAAGTGTATGACCAGCTCGATTTCGATATTCCGGTGGGCGTGAATGGCGATTGCTACGACCGCTATCTAGTGCGCGTCGAGGAAATGCGTCAGTCCACGCGGATTGCCAAACAGTGTATTGACTGGCTGCGCAAAAATCTGGGTCCTGTGATGATTGATAATCACAAGATTGCGCCGCCGAAGCTTGTCAGCATGAAGAGCAACATGGAAGAGCTGATTCACCACTTCAAGCTCTTCACGGAAGGTTTCCATGTCCCCGAAGGCGAAACGTATGCGGCCGTCGAGCATCCGAAGGGCGAGTTCGGCATTTATCTGGTGTCGGACGGCGCGAACAAGCCGTATCGCTTGAAGATTCGTGCGCCGGGTTATGCGCATCTCGCATCGCTCGACGAAATGGCGCGCGGCCACATGATCGCGGACGCCGTGACGATCATCGGTACGCAGGACATCGTGTTCGGCGAAATCGATCGCTGATCTTACACGGCTACATGTGCGTTGCGCATGACATGCGACAGTAGAACGCAGCCGGGAAGCAATAACAAGAAACCGCAGGACGCCAGGTCTGCTGCAACCAGAAAAATGCGGCAGGTTTTCGTTCGGTAGGAATTGAAAGAGTCGTATCTGAAAATGATCTCAGCTGAAGGCCTGAAAGAAATCGATCGCTCGATCGCCAAGTATCCCGCCGACCATAAACAGTCGGCGGTGATGGCGGCGCTCGCCGTGGCTCAGGAAGAGCATGGTTGGCTGTCGCCCGAGCTCATGCAGTTCGTCGCGGATTACCTCAGCATGCCGCCGGTTGCCGTGCAGGAAGTCGCCACGTTCTACACGATGTTCCAGCTCAAGCCCGTCGGCAAGTACAAGATCACGCTCTGCACGAATCTGCCTTGCCAGTTAGGACCGGACGGCGGTTCGGACAGCGCGGCGGAATATCTGAAGCAGAAACTTGGGATCGATTTCGGCGAAACCACGCCCGACAGCAAATTCACGCTGAAGGAAGGCGAATGTTTCGGCGCCTGCGGCGATGCGCCTGTCATGCTGGTGAATAACCATCGCATGTGCAGCTTCATGAGCCGCGAGAAGATCGACCAGTTGATCGAGGAATTTTCGAAATGACGTTTTTCCACGGTCGTCACATCAAGCCACTGATTCTCGCTGGACTGAACGGCGAGAACTGGCACCTCGAAGATTATGTTGCGCGCGACGGCTACAAGCAATTGCGCCGCATTCTCGAAGAGAAGATTCCGCCCGAGCAGGTGATTGCCGACGTCAAGGCGTCGGGTCTGCGCGGCCGAGGCGGCGCGGGCTTCCCGACCGGCTTGAAGTGGAGTTTCATGCCGCGCCAGTTTCCGGGGCAGAAGTATCTCATCTGCAACTCGGACGAAGGCGAGCCGGGCACGTTCAAGGACCGCGACATCCTACGCTGGAATCCGCACGCGCTGATCGAAGGCATGGCCATTGGCGCGTACGCCATGGGCATCACGGTCGGCTACAACTACATTCACGGCGAGATCTTCGAGGTCTATCGCGTGTTCGAGGCCGCGCTTGCGGAAGCGCGCGAAGCGGGTTATCTCGGCGCGAATATCCTCGGCACGGGCTTCTCGTTCGAACTGTTCGCGCATCATGGTTATGGCGCGTACATTTGCGGCGAAGAGACTGCGCTGCTCGAATCGCTGGAAGGCAAGAAGGGTCTGCCGCGCTTCAAACCGCCGTTCCCGGCGAGCTTCGGCGTGTACGGCAAGCCGACCACCATCAACAACACGGAAACGTTCGCGGTCGTGCCGTTCCTGCTGGCTGTGGGTCCGCAGAATTACCTGGAACTCGGCAAGCCGAACAATGGCGGCACGAAGATTTTCTCGGTCTCGGGCGATGTGAACCATCCCGGCAACTATGAAATCCCGCTCGGCACGCCGTTTGAAACGCTGATGGAACTGGCAGGCGGCGTGCGCGGCAAGTCGATCAAGGCGGTGATTCCAGGCGGATCGTCGGCACCGATAATTCCGGGCGAGATCATGCTCAAGACCGACATGGACTACGACTCGATCGCCAAGCAAGGCTCGATGCTCGGTTCGGGCGCGGTCATCGTCATGAATGAAACGCGCTGTATGGTGCGCTCGCTGTTGCGTCTGTCGTACTTCTATTATGAAGAGTCGTGCGGTCAGTGCACGCCTTGCCGTGAAGGTACGGGCTGGCTGTATCGCGTCGTGCATCGGATCGAGCATGGGCTCGGGCGAAAAGAAGATCTGGATCTGCTGAACTCGGTCGCCGAAAACATCATGGGCCACACCATCTGCGCGCTCGGCGATGCAGCGGCCATGCCCGTGCGCGGCATGCTCAAGCATTTCTGGGACGAATTCGAATATCACGTCGAACACAAGCATTGTCTCGTTGGCGGGCACGCGCACCATGCGCCGTCCGAAGTGCTTACCGCGTAATCAGACGCGCAACGATTGCGCGGACAGAGGTTGAGGATCTTTATCCATGGTTGAACTGGAAATTGACGGCAAGAAGGTCGAGGTGGCCGAAGGCAGCATGGTGATCCAGGCTGCGCATAAGGTCGACACCTACATCCCTCACTTCTGCTATCACAAGAAGCTTTCGATCGCGGCGAATTGCCGGATGTGCCTCGTCGAAGTCGAGAAGATGCCGAAGGCCGTCCCCGCGTGCGCGACGCCGGTATCGAATGGCCTTGTCGTGCGCACCACGTCCGACAAGGCCATGAAGGCGCAGCAGTCGGTGATGGAATTCCTGCTGATTAACCACCCGCTCGATTGCCCGATCTGCGATCAGGGCGGCGAATGCCAGTTGCAGGACCTGGCCGTGGGCTACGGCAAGTCGCAGTCGCGCTATAGCGAAGAAAAGCGCGTCGTGTTCCACAAGAACGTCGGTCCGCTCATCTCGATGGAAGAGATGACGCGCTGCATCCACTGCACGCGTTGCGTGCGCTTCGGTCAGGAAGTGGCCGGTGTGATGGAGCTCGGCATGCTGGGCCGCGGCGAGCATTCGGAAATCACGTCCTTCGTCGGCAAGACGGTGGATTCGGAACTGTCGGGCAACATGATCGACCTGTGCCCGGTCGGCGCGCTCACGAGCAAGCCGTTCCGCTACAGCGCGCGGACGTGGGAACTGTCGCGCCGCAAGTCGGTGAGTCCCCATGATTCCGTCGGCGCGAACCTGGTCGTGCAGGTGAAGAACAACCGCGTGATGCGTGTTCTGCCGATGGAAAACGAAGCCATCAATGAATACTGGATTTCGGACAAGGACCGCTTCTCGTACGAAGGCCTGAACGGCGACGAGCGTCTTACCACGCCGATGCTCAAGCAAGGCGGCAACTGGATCGAAACTGACTGGCAGACCGCGCTCGAATATGTGGCGAAGGGTCTGAAAGCCATCTCGCAGGATCACGGCGCGAACGCCATCGCCGCGCTGGCTAGGCCGCATAGCACGGTCGAAGAACTGCATCTGCTGAAGCAACTCGCGGAAGGCGTCGGCACGCCGAACGTCGATTTCCGTCTGCGCCAGAGCGATTTTTCCGCGCCGGTCGGTGTCGGTGCGCCGTGGCTCGGCGTGAAGATCGCGGATCTGTCGAATATCAACACGGCGTTCGTGATTGGCTCGTTCCTGCGACGCGATCATCCGCTGTTTGCGGCGCGTCTGCGTCAGGCTGCGAAGAACGGCGCGAAGCTGATGCTGCTCAATGCATCGAACGATGATTCGCTGATTCCAACCGCGCATCGCCTCGTGGCGGCACCGTCGACTTGGGTTGATCAACTGGCAGGCATCGCGGCCGCAGTGTCGGAAGTGCGTGGCGCTGAACTGCCGGAAGCGTTCGCAGGCCGCGAAGTCACGGCTGCAATGAAGGACGTCGCGGCATCGCTGTCGGCAGGCGAAATGCGCGTCGTGCTGCTCGGCAATGTCGCGGTTCAGCATCCGGATTTCGCGCAGATTCAGGCGGCGGCGCAATGGATCGCCGACAACACGGGCGCGACGCTCGGCTTCCTCACGGAAAGCGCGAACTCGGTCGGCGCGTATCTCGTCGATGCGCTCCCGGGCAAAGGCGGTCTCAACGCACGCGAAGTGTTCGAGCAGCCGCGCAAGGGCTACGTGCTCTACAACGCAGAACCGGAATTCGACGTGGCCAATCCGGCGCAAACTATCGCTGCATTGAAGCAGGCGGAAATGGTCGTCGTGATGTCGCCGTTCAAGTACGGCATGGACTACGCGGACGTGCTGCTGCCCATCGCGCCGTTCACGGAAACGTCGGGCACCTATGTCAACGCGGAAGGCACGGTGCAGTCGTTCAACGGCGTGGTGCGCGCGCTGGGCGACACGCGTCCGGGCTGGAAGGTTCTGCGCGTGCTCGGCTCGATCCTGAATCTGCCGGGCTTCAACTTCGACACGGCGGAAGAAGTGCGCGTCGCGGCGCTCGGCACAGGTGACCTTTCCGCGCGTCTGTCGAACAAGACGACGGTGGAAGCGAAGCGTGGCGCTTCGAACATCGTGCTGAACGGCATCGGCTTCCAGCGTCTGGCCGATGTGCCGATCTATCACGCTGACGCACTCGTACGCCGCGCGCCGTCGCTGCATCTTACGGCGGCCTCGCGCGATGCGAACGTCGCCGGCCTGCCCACATCGCTGTTCGACAAGCTCGGCCTGAAGGACGGCGACGCGGTGCGTATCAAGCAAGGCGATTTGTCGGTGACGCTGCCCGCGGTCCGCGATGCGAACCTGGCGGAATCGGTGGTCCGCGTGTCCGCGGGCACGAAGGCTGGCGCCGCGCTCGGCGGCCTGTTCGGTGAACTGGTAGTGGAGAAGGCGTAAATGAGCTTGTTCGATACGATCAACGCAAGTGGCACGCAGCTTCTGGGCGTCGCATGGCCGACGGTGTGGGCGCTGGTGCGCATTCTCGTCGTTTCGGTGGTGATCCTGCTATGCGTCGCGTACCTGATTCTGTGGGAGCGCAAGCTCATCGGCTGGATGCACGTGCGTCTCGGCCCGAACCGCGTCGGTCCCGCAGGTCTGTTGCAGCCGATCGCCGACGTGCTGAAGCTGTTGTTGAAGGAAGTTATTCAGCCGACGGCAGCGAGCAAGTGGATCTACATGATCGCGCCGATCATGGTCGTGGTCCCGGCATTCGCCGTCTGGGCGGTGATCCCGTTTCAGGCGCAAGCGGTGCTCGGCAACGTCAATGCGGGTCTCTTGTATGTCATGGCGATCTCGTCCATCGGCGTGTACGGCGTGATTCTGGCGGGCTGGGCGTCGAATTCGAAATACGCGTTTCTCGGCGCGATGCGCGCCGCAGCGCAGATGGTGTCCTACGAGATCTCGATGGGCTTCGCGCTCGTCGTGGTGCTGATGGTTGCCGGTTCGCTGAATATGTCCGACATCGTGACCTCGCAGCAGCGCGGCATGTTCGCGGGCTGGGGCATCAGCTTCCTGTCGTGGAACTGGCTGCCTCTCCTGCCGATGTTCATCGTGTACTTCATCTCGGGCATCGCTGAAACGAACCGTCACCCGTTCGACGTGGTGGAAGGCGAGTCGGAAATCGTCGCGGGCCACATGATCGATTACTCCGGCATGGCGTTCGCGCTGTTTTTCCTGGCCGAGTACATCAACATGTTCGTGATCTCGGCGATCGCGGCCACGCTGTTCCTCGGCGGCTGGGATGCGCCGTTCGGCTTCCTGTCGTTTATTCCGGGCGTGCTCTGGTTCGTTCTCAAGATTTTTCTGCTGCTGTCGGTCTTCATCTGGGCGCGTGCGACGTTCCCGCGTTACCGCTACGACCAGATCATGCGTCTGGGCTGGAAGGTGTTCCTGCCAGTGTCGGTGATTTGGGTGGTCGTGGTCGGCTTCTGGATTATGTCGCCACTCAACATCTGGAAGTAAGAAACAAGAGCGGACGAAAACATCATGAACGCTATCCAAAATTTCTTTAAGACCTTCTTTCTGACCGAACTGCTCAAAGGTCTGGCGCTGACGGGCCGTTATACGTTCCAGCGCAAGATCACCGTGCAGTTCCCGGAAGAAAAGACGCCGATTTCCCCGCGCTTCCGCGGCCTGCATGCGCTGCGCCGCTATGAGAACGGCGAAGAGCGCTGCATCGCGTGCAAGCTGTGCGAAGCGGTGTGCCCGGCGCTAGCCATCACGATCGAATCGGAAACACGCGCGGACAATACGCGCCGCACGACGCGTTATGACATCGACCTGACGAAGTGCATCTTCTGCGGTTTCTGCGAAGAAAGTTGCCCAGTGGATTCGATCGTCGAGACGCACATCCTCGAATATCACGGCGAGAAGCGCGGCGACCTGTACTTCACGAAGGATATGCTGCTGGCGGTGGGCGATCGTTACGAGACGGAAATCGCCGCATCGAAGGCAGCGGACGCGCCTTATCGTTAAAACGTACGCTAAAGGGAAGTAGCACCGAGTCGCGCGCCAGGGGCATTTGTGCCCGAAAGCGCCGACCCACCAAGCCTAACGATGAATCGGTGGTAATCGTGGAATTCGCAACCGTACTGTTCTATATCTTCGCGCTGCTGCTGACCGTGTCGGCGCTGAAGGTGATCACCTCACGCAACCCGGTCTCGTCCGCGCTGTTCCTCGTGCTCGCGTTCTTCGACGCGGCCGCGATCTGGATGCTGCTGCAAGCCGAATTCCTCGCTATTCTGCTGGTTCTCGTCTACGTGGGCGCTGTAATGGTGCTGTTCTTGTTCGTGGTGATGATGCTGGACATCAACATCGACGAACTGCGGCGCGACTTCAAGTGCTTCGTGCCGCTGGCAAGCCTCGTGGGCGCGATCATCGTCGTGGAAACGGCGCTGATCCTGTGGCACGGTTTCGGCGCCACGACTACGCCGCTGCGCGATGCGAACGCTGCCGCCGCCGGTGTTTCGGGCACGGCGCTTATGCCGAACACGCAGCTCATCGGCAAGGTTATCTACACCGATTACATTTTCGCGTTCGAAATCGCGGGTCTCGTGCTTTTGGTCGCCATCATCGCGGCGATCTCGCTGACCATCCGCGACAAGAAGGACAAGAAGACGCAGACCGTCAGCCAGCAAGTCAAAGTGGGCCGTGAAGACCGTGTGCGCATCGTGAAGATGCCGGCCGAAACCCAGGCGCCCGACGCCATGACGGAACCGCCCGTGACCGGCAACATCGGCGCGGGTACGGTCGATAACAAGGGCTGAGCGGAAGGAGATAAGTCAAAAATGTTGAGTCTTGCCCATTACCTCGTGCTCGGTGCGGTCCTGTTTGCGATCAGCATCGTCGGCATCTTCCTGAACCGCCGCAACGTCATCATCATCCTGATGGCGATTGAACTGATGCTGCTCGCGGTCAACACGAACTTCGTCGCGTTCTCGCATTATCTCGGCGACGTGCACGGCCAGATTTTCGTGTTCTTTGTCTTGACCGTTGCCGCGGCGGAAGCGGCCATCGGTCTTGCGATTATCGTGACCTTGTTCCGCAGTCTCGACACGATCAATGTCGACGACCTCGATCAGCTCAAAGGTTAAATACAAGATAGGCTGTTATGTCCACGACACTCAATGAAAACCTCCTGCTCGCGGTTCCGCTTGCACCGCTCATCGGTTCGCTGATCGCAGGGCTGTTCGGGAAGGCCATCGGGCGCAAGGGTGCGTATAGCATCACCATTCTCGGCGTCTTTATCTCCTTCGTCCTCTCGGCCATCGTTTATGTCGACGTGATCCACGGCGCGAGCTTCAACGCGACCGTGTACGGATGGATGAGCATCGGCAACTTGAAGATGGAAGTCGGCTTCCTGGTCGACACGCTCACGGCCATGATGATGGTCATCATCACCTTCGTCTCGCTGATGGTGCACATCTACACCATCGGCTATATGGCGGACGAAGAGGTGGGTTACGAACGTTTCTTCTCGTACATCTCGCTCTTCACGTTTTCCATGCTGATGCTCGTCATGAGCAGCAACTTCCTTCAGTTGTTCTTCGGCTGGGAAGCGGTGGGTCTCGTGTCGTATCTGCTGATCGGCTTCTACTTCACGCGTGAGAGCGCGATCTACGCCAACATGAAGGCGTTCATCGTGAACCGCGTGGGTGACTTCGGCTTTCTGCTCGGCATCGGCCTGATTCTGGCATTCGCGGGTTCGCTCAATTACAACGATGTCTTCGCACAAGGCGACAAGCTCGCGGCCATGACCTTTCCGGGCACGAACTGGGGCCTGTTGTCGGCGGCTTGCATCTGCCTGTTCATCGGCGCTATGGGTAAGTCCGCGCAGTTCCCGCTGCACGTGTGGCTGCCCGACTCGATGGAAGGCCCGACGCCGATCTCCGCGCTGATTCACGCGGCAACCATGGTGACGGCTGGCATCTTCATGGTGACGCGCATGTCGCCGCTGTTCGAGCATTCGGATGCGGCGCTGTCGCTCGTGACGGTCATCGGTGCGATTACCGCACTGTTTATGGGTTTCCTGGGCGTTGTGCAGAACGACATCAAGCGCGTGGTCGCGTACTCGACGCTCTCGCAGCTCGGCTACATGACGGTTGCGCTCGGCGTGTCGGCGTATCCGGTCGCCGTGTTCCACCTCGGCACGCACGCGTTTTTCAAGGCGCTGCTGTTCCTTGGAGCGGGTTCGGTCATCATCGGCATGCGTCACGATCAGGACATGCGCAACATGGGCGGCCTGGCTAAGTACATGCCGATCACGTGGATCACGTCGCTGATCGGTTCGCTGGCGCTGATCGGTACGCCGTTCTTTTCGGGCTTCTACTCGAAAGACTCCATCATCGATGCGGTGAAGCTTTCGCATCTGCCGGGTTCGGGCTTCGCGTACTTTGCGGTGGTGGCGAGCGTGTTCGTCACGGCACTGTACTCGTTTCGCATGTACTTCCTGGTGTTCCACGGTCCGGAGCGTTTCCGCGGTCCGAAGCATCCCGACTCGCCGATGGGCCAGGCCAAAGCACACGACCACGGTCACGACGCGCATGATCACGGCCACCACGACCCGCACATCCCGCACGAAAGCCCGTGGGTGGTGACGCTGCCGCTGATCCTGCTGGCGATTCCATCGGTGATCGTTGGCGCGATCATGGTCGGCCCGATGTTGTTCGGCGATTTCTTTGCGCACGGCGTCGCGTTCGACAAGGTTATCTTCATCAGTGCGCGTCACGAAGCGCTGAAGGAAATGGCGGAAGAGTTCCACGGCTGGTTCGCAATGGGCTTGTATTCGGTCTCGGGTTTGCCGGTGTGGCTGGCGCTCGCGGGCGTGGTCGTCGCGTGGTTCCTGTACATGAAGCGTCCGGATCTGCCGCCGGTCATCGCCAAGGCGCTCGGCCCGATCTACACGCTCCTCGACAACAAGTACTACTGCGACAAGATCAGCGAAGTCGTGTTCGCCAAGGGCACAGTCGTCATCGGCCGTGGCCTGTGGAAAGAGGGCGATGTGGTCGTCATCGACGGCATCGTCAACGGCAGCGCGAAATTCATGGGTTGGTTCGCCGGTGTGATCCGATTCCTGCAATCGGGCTACATCTACCACTACGCGTTTGCGATGATCATCGGCATGTTGGGGTTGCTCACCCTGTTCGTGACGCTAGGCGGCAAGTGATACGAGGACCCCATGCATTCATTTCCGATTCTCAGTGTCGCAATCTGGTTGCCGATAGTTTTCGGCCTGCTGGTTCTCGCTCTAGGTAATGACCGTAATCCGATGCCGGCGCGCTGGGTCGCGCTGGTCGGCGCGGTGCTTGGGTTAATCGTTACATTGCCGCTGATCATCGGTTTCGATACGTCGACCGCCGCTTCGCAATTCGTCGAGCAATCGACGTGGATCGAACACTTCAACATTACTTATCACCTGGGCGTCGACGGCATTTCCATGTGGTTCGTCGTGCTGACCGCGCTGATCACGGTGATCATCGTGATTGCCGGCTGGGAAGTGATTACGGAGCGCGTGTCGCAGTACATGGCCGCGTTCCTGATCCTCTCGGGCATCGTGATCGGCGTGTTCTCGACGGCGGACGGCTTGCTGTTCTACGTGTTCTTCGAAGCCACGCTCATTCCGATGTACATCATCATCGGCGTGTGGGGCGGTCCGAACCGTGTATATGCGGCGTTCAAGTTCTTCCTGTACACGCTGGCCGGCTCGCTGCTGATGCTGGTCGCGCTGTTGTACCTGTACACGCAAACGCACACGTTCGATCTGGCGACGTGGCACGCCGCGAAGCTCGGCATGACGCCGCAGGTGTTGCTGTTCATCGCGTTCTTCCTCGCGTTCGCCGTCAAGGTGCCGATGTGGCCGGTCCACACCTGGCTGCCGGATGCGCACGTAGAAGCGCCGACGGGCGGCTCGGTCGTGCTGGCGGCAATCATGCTGAAACTCGGCGCGTACGGTTTTCTACGCTTCTCGCTGCCGATCGCGCCGGACGCGAGCTATTTCCTGGCGCCTGTCGTCATTACGCTGTCGTTGATCGCGGTGATTTACATCGGTCTGGTCGCTATGGTGCAGGCCGACATGAAGAAGCTGGTCGCGTATTCATCGATTGCGCACATGGGCTTCGTCACGCTCGGGTTTTTCATGTTCGGGCCGTCGAGCCAGTTGGGCGTCGAAGGCGCGATCATCCAGATGATCTCGCACGGCTTCGTCTCGGGTGCGATGTTCCTGTCCATCGGCGTGTTGTATGACCGCATGCACTCGCGTCAGATTTCGGATTACGGCGGTGTGGTCAACACCATGCCGAAATTCGCCGCGTTCGCCATGCTGTTCGCCATGGTCAGCTGCGGCCTGCCAGGCACGTCCGGTTTCGTCGGCGAGTTCATGGTGATTCTGGCGGCCGTGAAATACAACTTCTGGATCGGCTTCCTCGCCACCTTCACGCTGATTCTCGGCGCGGCCTACACGCTGTGGATGTACAAGCGCGTGTACTTCGGCGCGGTCGCCAACGATCACGTCGCGCATCTGGCCGACATCAACAAGCGCGAGTTTTTCATGCTGCTCGTGTTTGCGCTGTCTACGCTGTACATGGGCCTGTATCCGAAGCCCTTCACCGATGTGATGCACGAGTCGGTCGCTAATCTGCTCTCGCACGTCGCGCAGTCCAAGCTGCCGCTGGCGCAGTAACGCCGTGCGGAGGAACTAAAAGATCATGCAAAACACCCCTATGAGTATATTGTGGCCCGACGCGATCCTGATGGCATCGGTCGTCATCGCCTGGTTGAATGACACGGTTTTCGGCCAGGCCGGCCGTCGCGGCACGTACGCAATTGCGCTCGTCTCGACCATCATCGTCGGCCTGTGGTTCGCCGCCACCGCGTTCAACCCGACGCCCGGCTATTTCTTCTCGCGCATGTATATCGTCGATCCGTTCGCCAGCGCGATGAAGGCCGTCGTGTGCCTGGGCTATGTGATGTCGATCATCTACTCGAAGAAGTATCTGGAAGACCGCAACCTGTTCCGCGGCGACTTCTTCCTGCTGGGCCTGTTCTCGCTGCTCGGCCAGTGCGTGATGATCTCGGGCAACAACTTCCTTACGCTGTATCTCGGCCTCGAACTGATGTCGCTGTCGCTGTACGCGGTCATTGCGCTGCGCAAGGATGTGCCGCAGTCGAACGAATCGGCGATGAAGTACTACGTGCTCGGCGCGCTCGCGTCCGGCTTCCTGCTGTACGGCATTTCGATGCTCTACGGCGCGACTGGTTCGCTCGAACTGAACGAAGTACTGAAGGCAGTGGCATCGGGCCGGATCAATGACGCGGTGTTGCTGTTCGGCGTGATCTTAGTCGTCGCGGGCGTGGCGTTCAAGATGGGCACGGTGCCGTTCCACATGTGGGTGCCGGACGTCTATCAGGGCGCTCCGACGGCCATGACACTGCTCACCGGCGGTGGCCCGAAGGTCGCGGCCTTCGCGTGGGGTCTGCGCTTCCTGGTGATGGGCCTGCTGCCGTTCGCGGTGGACTGGCAGGAAATGCTGGTGATTTTGGCGGCGCTGTCGCTGATCGTCGGCAATATCACGGGTATCGTGCAGAAGAACATCAAGAGAATGCTGGCTTACTCGGCCATCTCCAATATGGGCTTCGTGCTGCTCGGCCTGCTCGCAGGCGTGGTGGATGGCAAGGTCACAGACGCGGCTGGCGCTTATGGCTCGGCCATGTTCTACAGTATCATCTATCTGGTGACCACGCTGGGCACATTCGGCATCGTCATGCTGCTGGCGCGCCGCGACTTCGAAGCCGAAATGATCGACGACTTCAAGGGCCTGAACCAGCGCAGCCCGGTGTTCGCGTTCGTCATGATGATCATGATGTTTTCGCTCGCCGGCATTCCGCCGACGGTCGGTTTCTACGCCAAGCTCGCGGTGCTCGAAGCGACGATGAACGCGGGTCTCACGTGGCTCGCCGTGCTGGCGGTGCTGACCTCACTGGTGGGCGCGTTTTACTACCTGCGTATCGTCAAGCTCATGTACTTTGATGCATCGCAGGACGCATCGCCTATCGTGGCGGGCAGCTTGAACCGTTCGCTGCTGACGTTCAATGGTCTCGCTGTGCTCGTGCTCGGTCTGGTGCCGGGTCCTCTGATGTCTGCTTGCCTGACCGCGATCACGCATACGCTGCCGCTGTAATGTCTGCTGCAGGTTGGTTCATCGTATTGTTGGCGCTCGTGGGCGCCAACCTGCCGTTCCTGAATCAGCGCCTCTTCGGTTTCGTGCCGGTGCCGTTTCCCGCTGCTGCGGGCCGCAAGACGCCGAGGAAAAGCGCGTGGCTTCGCATCGGCGAGCTTATCGTTCTGTATTTCGTCGTCGGGACGCTCGGCTTCATGCTGGAGGCGCGCGCCGGCAATCGCTTCGAGCAGGAATGGCAATTTTACGCCATTACCTTCAGTCTCTTCGTGGTGTTCGCATTCCCGGGCTTCACGTATCAATATCTCGTCAAACGCCGTTGACGGCCACGCGCCGTTAGCGGATTTTTTGCTCATAAGGCAAAGGGCTCACGATGGCAGATCAACAAACGTTTGGTAACGACGACGGCCTGATCGAAAAAAAGGTCGAAAGCGTCACGCTGCACGAAGGCAAATTTCTCACGTTCAGGCGCGATACCGTCGAATTGCCGGACGGCAAGTATGCGACGCGCGAGTTCGTGGTGCACCACGGCGCGGTAATGATTCTCCCCATGTTCGACGATGGCCGTGTGCTGCTGGAGCGGCAATTCCGGTATCCGGTCGGCAAGGTGCTGGTCGAATTTCCGGCTGGCAAGCTCGATTCGAACGAAGACGAACTGGAATGCGCGAAGCGCGAACTGCTGGAAGAAACCGGCTACACGGCGCGCGAGTGGATGTTTCTGACGCGCATTCATCCGGTGATTTCGTATTCGACGGAGTTCATCGATCTTTATCTCGCGCGCGGTCTGACGGCTGGCGATGCGAAGCTCGATGAAGGTGAGTTGCTCGAAACGTTCATCGCCGATGAGGCGCAGTTGATGAGTTGGGTCAAGGACGGCAGCATCAGCGATGTGAAGACGATCATCGGCGTGTTCTGGCTTGAGAAGCTGCGGAAGGGGGAGTGGAAAGCAGGGGACGAGGGTTAAGACGTCGCTCGACTTCTGACCAGATGCACATGGTGCTCGGGCCGCTTGGCCGGAGCGCCATTTTCTCGGTGCGCTGAGCATGCGCAACAGCTTGGGGGTGGGAGTCCCACCGCAAGCTGGTCACAGCGAATGAAGCGAAGCGCAACTGCGAAAGGGCGACTGATCGTGGGGAGGAAGCGTGAAGCGAAACTGCGAGCCGATGGACAAGGCTAACCGGATAAAAGGCGTTGCCGAACAGGG
>LELG01000289.1 GCA_001045575.1 Candidatus Burkholderia pumila | reverse complement strand
CAGTTCAGCAGGCGACAGCGCTTGCGGCAGCGAAGTGTGGGGACAGCCGACAGATGTCGGGCACCGCCCTCAGCCGGTACGACAGGGGTGCGTCACCCAGATTCGCCGCTGCGAATTCCTCGCTTGCCCAGTCTGCCGTGTCGTCCTCGGATCGCCAATTTGCTGCCGCTGCATCAACACAATGGACGAAAGTTAACACCCTCCGAACCAGGTTACAAGTTTACAACCGGACTTGGGGGTAAAGCTCAGATCCGAAGCAGAGGGAAGCCGTCTGCAACCCTGGAGACACTAAAATAATGAGTCAAGCGATCGAAGTCAAAGTGCCGGACATCGGCGATTTCAAGGACATCCCTGTCATTGAAGTGCTGGTCAAGTCGGGCGATACCGTCGAGGCCGAGCAGTCGCTGGTCACGCTCGAATCCGACAAGGCCACGATGGATGTGCCCAGCTCCCACGCGGGCACCGTCAAGGAAGTGAGGGTCAAGGTGGGCGACAACGTGTCGGAAGGCACGTTGATCATTATTCTGGAAGGCGGTGCTTCCGGTTCCGGCGAAGCGCCGAAGAAAGCCGCGGCGGCTCCCGCGCCTGCTCCTGCGCCCGCAGCTTCGAGCGGCGATGGCGCCGTCGAAGTGAATGTGCCGGATGTGCCGGACATCGGCGACTTCAAGGACATTCCGGTCATCGAGATCGCCGTGAAGGTGGGCGACAAGGTCGAGAAGGAACATCTCGTTACGCTCGAATTCGACAAGACGACGATGGACGTCCCGTCGCCCGCAGCGGGCACGGTCAAGGAACTGAAGGTCAAGCTCGGCGATACCGTTTCCGAAGGCACACTGATTCTCGTGCTCGAAGGCGGTGCTTCGGCGCCCGCACCGAAGGAAGCGCCGTCCGCACTGGCACAAGCGCCCGCGATTCCCGCAGGTGATGGCGCACGCACGTCGAGCCATGCATCGCCTTCGGTGCGCAAGTTCGCGCGTGAACTCGGCGTCGATGTCACGCGCGTGAAGGGCACAGGTCCGAAGGGCCGCATCACGCAGGAAGACGTCACCGCGTTCTTGAAAGGCGTGATGACGGGTCAGGCCGCAGCGCCTGCAGCAGCGGCCGCGCCGGCAGGCGGTGGCGGCGAACTGGGTCTCCTGTCGTGGCCGAAGATCGACTTCACCAAATTCGGTCCGGTCGAGCCGAAGCAGCTGTCACGCATCAAGAAGATTTCGGGCGCGAACTTGCATCGCAACTGGGTGATGATCCCGCATGTCACGAACAACGACGAAGCCGACATCACCGAACTGGAAGAACTGCGCGTCAAGCTGAACAAGGAGCACGAGAAAGCAGGCGTGAAGTTCACGATGCTCGCGTTCGTCATCAAGGCTGTGGTCTCGGCGCTCAAGAAGTTCCGGGACTTCAACGCGAGCCTGGACGGCGACAACCTCATATTCAAGCAGTACTACCACATCGGTTTTGCGGCTGACACGCCGAACGGCCTCGTCGTTCCGGTGATCCGCGACGCCGACAAGAAGGGCCTGGTCGATATCGCCAAGGAAATGGCGGAACTGTCGAAGCTCGCGCGCGACGGCAAGCTCAAGCCCGATCAGATGCAGGGCGGCTGCTTCTCGATCTCGTCGCTGGGCGGCATTGGCGGGACGCACTTCACGCCGATCATCAACGCGCCCGAAGTCGCGATTCTCGGTCTGTCGCGCGGCTATCAGAAGCCGGTGTGGGACGGCAAGCAGTTCGTGCCGCGCCTCACGTTGCCGATGTCGCTGTCGTACGACCATCGCGTCATCGACGGTGCGGTGGCTGCGCGCTTCAACGCATATCTGTCGGCGATTCTGGGCGATTTCCGTCGCGTCATTCTCTGATCGTTTGATCATCTGATCTGGCCGACGGCGGAATCCCGGGTTCGCATGAGTCCGGGATTCCCTCCGCATCTCTCTTAGGGGAACAACATGGATCTCGTCGAACTAAAAGTACCCGACATCGGCGGCTTCTCCGATGTCGATGTCATCGAAGTCAATATCAAGCCCGGCGACACCATCGAGAAGGAACAGGGCGTCATCACGCTCGAAACCGACAAGGCGACGATGGACGTGCCCGCTGATACGGCTGGCACCATCAAGGAAGTGAAGGTGAAGCAGGGCGATAAGGTCTCGCAAGGCTCGGTCATCGCCATGATCGAAACAGAAGGCGCGTCTGCGCAGAAGGCCGAAGCGCCGAAGGAAACATCTTCTTCGAAGCCCGCTGCACCCACGCCTGCGCCGTCCGGCGCTAGCACGCAGGAAGTGAAGGTGCCGGATATCGGCGACTTCAAGGACATTCCGGTCATCGAAGTGCACGTGAAGCCGGGCGATACCGTCGAGGCCGAGCAGTCGCTAGTCACGCTCGAATCCGACAAGGCCACGATGGATGTGCCCAGCTCCCACGCGGGCACCGTCAAGGAAGTGAAGGTCAAGGTGGGCGACAATGTATCGGAAGGCTCGCTCGTGCTGACGCTCGAAGGTCAGGGCAGCGGCGTGGCCGAAACGACCGCGAAGTCTGCGCTTGCCGCTGCACAACCCCAACAGGCCGAGAAGGCTAGCGCGACGCCCGCGCCGCAAGCCGGCAGCTATTCGGGCAGCGTGGATGTCGAGTACGACATGCTCGTGCTCGGCGCAGGCCCTGGCGGTTATTCGGCGGCGTTCCGCGCAGCCGACCTCGGCATGAAGACCGTGCTCGTCGAACGTTATTTGACGTTGGGCGGAGTGTGTCTGAATGTCGGCTGTATTCCGTCGAAGGCGCTGCTGCATACGGCGCTCGTGATCGACGAAGCGGCTGAACTTGCGGCGCACGGCATCAGCTTCGGCGAGCCGAAGGTCGATCTCGACAAGCTGCGCGGCTTCAAGGAAGGCGTCGTCAAGAAGCTGACCGGCGGTCTCGCGGGCATGGTGAAGGCGCGCAAGGTGCAGGTGGTGACGGGCGTCGGCGCATTCGTCGATCCGCATCACATGGAAGTGAACGGGGCGGATAGCAAGAAGGTCGTCAAGTTCAAGCAGGCGATCATCGCGGCCGGTTCGCAGGCGGTGAAGCTACCGTTCTTTCCGGATGATCCGCGCGTGGTCGATTCGACCGGCGCGCTCGAACTGCGTCAGTTGCCCAAGCGCATGCTCGTGGTCGGCGGCGGGATCATCGGTCTGGAAATGGCGACCGTGTATTCGACGCTCGGCGCGGATATCGATGTGGTCGAAATGCTTGACGGCCTGATGATGGTCGCGGACCGCGATCTCGTGAAAGTCTGGGAGAAATTCAATTCCAAGCGCTTCACGAACGTCATGCTCAAGACCAAGACGACGAAAGCCGAAGCGAAGGAAGACGGCATCTACGTCACGTTCGAGGGCGAGAAAGCGCCTGCCGAACCGCAGCGTTATGACCTCGTGCTGCTGGCAGTCGGCCGCAGTCCGAACGGCGGCAAGATCGGCGCGGACAAGGCGGGCGTGGCGGTGACGGAGCGCGGCTTCATCAACGTCGACAAGCAGATGCGCACCAACGTGCCGCACATCTTCGCCATCGGCGATCTCGTCGGCCAGACGATGCTCGCGCACAAGGCCGTGCATGAAGGCCACGTCGCGGCGGAAGTAGCGCATGGCGAGAAGGCGTACTTCGATGCCATGCAAATTCCGTCCGTCGCTTACACGGATCTGGAAGTGGCATGGGCCGGCAAGACGGAAGACCAGTGCAAGGCCGAAGGTATCAAGTTTGGCAAGGCGGTGTTCCCGTGGGCCGCGTCGGGCCGCGCGATCGCGAATGGCCGCGACGAAGGCTTCACCAAGCTCATTTTCGATGAGGAAACGCATCGCGTGATCGGCGGCGGCATCGTCGGCCTGAATGCGGGCGATCTGATCAGCGAAGTGTGTCTCGCAATCGAAATGGGCGCGGATGCGACCGATATCGGCAAGACCATTCACCCACATCCGACGCTGGGCGAATCGGTGGGTATGGCGGCCGAACTGTACGAAGGCGTGTGCACGGATTTGCCGCCGCAGCGGAAGAAGTAAGCACTGGTTCGGACGCGCGGTTCAACGGAGCCGCGTGAAATCGGAACGAGAAGGGCGCGCTATGAACTGACCCTGTAAAGTTGGACAGTTTTATAAAGCTAGAGTTGATTGGGCTGGGTCCTGTACTGCACAGGACCCAGCCCTTTTAGTTTGAGCTTAATGCGGTCGTGATTGTAGTAGTGGATGTAGTGCGCCAAGCCAGTTTGCAACTCATCGAGATCGCGGAATCGGTTC
>LELG01000288.1 GCA_001045575.1 Candidatus Burkholderia pumila | reverse complement strand
CGTGGCGATGGTTGTTTGCAGATGCGGCTTCAAGACATTCACTCCAACAACCCCTCTTCTTCCTTCTTCAAGGGGTGCAAGGTAATAACGTCCTGCCAGACCTCGCGCGCCAGCATCATGCTCCGCGTATCTACTGGCCCACATCCAGCTACGCTGACCGGCCCGTGGTCATGGCGCGCAACGCCTCGATGCCGGCTTCGTCCAGACGGGCCTTCCATATGTATGCCGTCTGCCGCAATCAATTGTCGTGGATTTAGTAAAAACTCAATAGAGATATCGCGGAGCAGGCCCGGAGCCTGCTGCGGCGATAGAGCTGATACACTTACGGCGTGAAGCAAGTGATCAGTCTTCTCTTCTGGAGTTCGACACTTGGTACGGCCAGCACTTATAACACGAAATCAGCCGTCTCGCACGCGGTGAACGGGTCGTGTGCGAGACGCTCACAATCCGCTCGCACTCAACGCGGACGGGATGGCCCGAACACGCCATTCTCGAGATGCAGGTTGGTCTCGTCGCTGGTCCGCCGCTGAAGTTGTTGTCCGTCGATGTCCCAATGATAAAGTTATCGTGCTGTACCGTCTGTCCGCAACCGCGCGATTCGTGACCGAGTTGTGCGCCGCAGGACGCGCTCGCTGGCGCGCCAGTTAGATGTCTGACAGCCCCGCACGTAAAATATTATTGGGACGCGACGGCAGCAACGCCTCTCCCTCCCCGCTGACCGTCCTGCATGTGCTGCGACGCTTGCCACCAGTACCTGCTCGTACGCAGTTGCGTATCGCGGATCGCGAGATATGTCGTGCTCCATAGCTGCGCCGCATTGGCTTCAGTTGCGTCCGTGCTGCGCGTGCCAAATGCGTCCGCCTGGTAATGTCCGTCTGTGTACGTCCAGGTCCACATTTCGAAGGTTCGCATGTCGCGCGCATTCGAGATCGCCCGCCAGATCGTTAGACGTGCCTGCGTCAGCAGCGCGCGCGTTGGACTAGACAGATCATCGCGCGCGAGTTGCCGGTCGAGGCCGGCGACCCACATCGCCTGCTGCCATGACCATACCACGGTGCCGTGGTATGCAGAGCTCGTAAACTTCGGCCAGAGCGAGGGGCTCGCATACGCCGGGTTCGAGACCAGCATGCCAACGTCGGTGACAAGTCCCGCCGGAAACGGTCGTGTCACGTTTGCAACGATACGTTGCAGTTCGTCCTCGGGCGGCGTACCAAACAGCAGCGCGAAGCCGCCATCAGAATTCATCACGGGAACCGGTGTGCCCTGTTCGTCGAGCGATAGAGCATAAAACGATAGCGGCGCGTTCGGCGCGACACCCGCAGGCACGCCCGCCGTTGGCGCGTACCCGGATATATCAGTCGCCGCCTGGGCAGCCGGCACTTCCACCCGGAACAGAGCCGGCGCATACTGTTCCCACACCCCAGCCTCGTTCGCCGCGTCCACCAGCGTGGCGCGCTGCTCGGCGTCCAGATACGGATCGAGCAGCCCGCGCACAAGGAACGCACTTGCGGCACGCAGAGCGGCGGGCACCAGCACCGCATTGACATCGTACGGGTACACCCCGTCGCCAAGCCCGTCAGTGCTGTCTCGCCAGTTACCGACAATTTGCCCTGGCCGCAGATGGATCAGGTTGGCAACCGTCGGCTGTTGAGTGAACGGCTTTGCGGTGTCTGCGACGTGCAGCAGGTTGACGACGAGCCGGCTGCCGTTGGTCCGTCCGTCGCTGCCGCGCTGCGCAAGGTACGTAGTCGCTCGCGACTGACCGCGTGCGTCGTCGATCAGCCACGCGGCCGCGATAGGTGCGAGCAGGTAGTCGCCGTCGATCATCTTGTAGTCGTAAGTTGGCGTCGGATCGTCTGGCCGGCCGTTCTTCGCATTGTCGATCAGCGCGAACTCACCGATACCTTCCTCGTGCGCAACCCTGCCATCGTCCGATAGGCGATCCAGCACAGACGTAAGGCCCGCCTCGATCGCAGCATATTGCAGCACAGGTATCAGCATGCACACGGAGATCAGCGTGTCGCGGCCGAAGTACGTATCGTACTGCCATGAGCCCGCAAGCAGCTTGTCGCGAAAGCTCAGGAATTCGAGCACATTCTGGCTCACCGGGTCGGGATTCGCAGCCGGTGCAAGCAGGTCCGCGTGAGCGATTGGCGACATCGACGTCTCGCCCGACAGCGCATCGATGTGCAATCTCAGCGTGTGTGTGCCGGCAGGCGCATGCAGCACAAGCTTGCCGCCCGCCACTGTCTCGATGCTACCGCCATCGCGCAGCGACGCGCGCAGCGCGTAACCCGCCGCGCCATCGACACGTTCGCGTTGCCATTGCACGCTGGCCTTCTGTACCACCGGCTGCGTGGCGATCTGCGGTGGCACCGTTGCACCGCCGTTGAAATCGCGTAAGAAGCGCACGTTGCTGAGCAGCGCTTTGTAAATCGTCAGCGCATCGGTATCTACCGAGAGATCGGCACTGATACCGTAGAGCGGACGACCAGCTCTGTCCAGATCCGATAGTGCGGAGAGGGTGCTGTCAAGGCTCCAGCTCACCGGCTGCGCGGTGTCGTCGAACCACAGTCCCGTGCCGCTGTTGCCAGCGGGGAATACGACGAGCAGCCGAGGTTTCGTCGACGAGCGCGCCAGTAGATGCGCGGCGACCTTGTCCTGCCGGTAGAACGCGTTGATTTGGCCACCTATATCTATGCGGAATGTCAGTGCGGAACTTGAGGCCGGCGTGCCGCTTGACTGGATGCTACCGTCCTTGCATGCCGTGAACAGTACGGCACAGGCAAACCACGCACAGAGCGGCTTCGTAAAACGATGCGTTTTCATAGTCCTCCCGATCTAATCTGCTCCATGGTAGCGCGCCCTAGTATGTGGTGCCGGGAGGATGCGCAACGGGTACGGACTGATGGCCGTTGCTTCGTTTTCCGATGTTTACGGCTGCAGTCTGATATTCGCACAGCGACTACATGCATGGTCGCCTGCGGCCCTAAGCTGAAGACGTCTGCTCGCGGTCGGAAGACCATTCTGTTCCATCAGAATGGAATGGAGGACTTTGTTCCACTTGACCTGATGGCGGTCAATTGTTCCAATTAACGTTCCACCTGCAAACGGATCCGCGGTCAAGGGGCTTGCCGTGCAAACAATGGTGCCGCCGTAATGGGGGATTCCGTCAGATGCTTTGGAAATGGCGCGCAATCGAAATGATCGCCATTGCTGACCTCAAGTATCTGCCCGGCCTGTGCAGATATTGCGTGCGCTACTGTCGCAATCGAGCACAGCATCGCAATGACCAGCATTCGTTGTTTCATCTCTTTCTCCATTGTGGTAGACGTTTCAAACTGACGAGAGAATCTCTGAGAAAAGCATCTCTGAAGCCCAGTGGTGTGCTGGAACCAGAACTCGATCAAAACTAGCGAGAAAATCTACAATTGACACCGTGCAACACCCGACCTTGCCGAATCGGTCAAGATCCCGGGTCAAGATCCCGAAATCGGTGGTCACATTCGCCGAAATATGCATCGTCAACCCGCCTGCGTATATGGAATACGTCCTGACTCACATCCGCGGAGCACAAAATCGGGCGCATCGACGAACTGCTGCATTGGAACGTGGTCGCAAGTTGCTTCACGAAATCCGCTCCACTGTCAGCGACAACCTGATCTCCGGAACGTCTCCCGCAAATTACGCGCGAGCCTCGATCAATGCGCTACCATTAGCATGCTCCATGCGCGCGACATCGCGAACGGCCGACGCAAGGCGCTTTACGCTCATACACCACTCTTGACCTCAACTCCTCGGTGTACCCGGATTGAGCTAATACCGTCGTTAACCAACACACGATGCATCGCTCGGCACCGTCCGTCGGAATTGTTCAGCGCATAGTGCTGCACAGCGATTATCGTTGAAAATCCCATCGAACGAGACGAGTCATTCCTTCATATCAGTAGGCAAATCGTCATAGGTCGCGCATATGCTCGCTCGCCACCAACGTATCCCCCTCACACTGACGAATATCGACGCCCCCGAAGTACTGTGTACCCCAGTGGAACCTCGTGGTATGGCGAGTCGGTGTGCCACCTGCGGCCAAGATTGCTAGTCCATTGAACCAATGAAATTACACTGATCTAAAGGTGCATGGGCAAAATGAATCTGAGTGAAGCCGAGCGAGAAGAACTGCTGTCGAGGCAGTTTCCGCGCCGGGACGTGCTCGGCCTGACGGTACTCTGCTTCAGCAAGTGGCTGTAGGTGGAGAGGCGATATTGCCAGCCTTGAACGGAATGAAGCACTGGTCGATCTTCAGGCTTCAGCCTGGTGAAGGCTTTGCGAAGCAT
>LELG01000287.1 GCA_001045575.1 Candidatus Burkholderia pumila | reverse complement strand
TCGGCTCCCTTGGTCTTCCATCGTTGCGTCGATAGCCGGACAACCGATCCGAATCACCGTGTACGGCCCCCTACGCACGGTTGTGTGGGAGGGGCGGGCCGTGAGGCCCGCCCCTATACCGATTCTGTCTGAAACTGCCTTAAGTCCCTCTTAAGACTCGTTGAAGTTTCGCTTAAATCCTTACTGCACTTAGGTTTGAAAGCTCACGCAAATTGTTCCGCGTATCGAACGATGTTAAACTGACAAAAATTGAGAATGGTTCGTATTAACGTTCGCGGAACTATGGGAGTGCCGGAACGTTGCAACCGGTCATCTCTGGAAAGTGCGTGTTTGTCCGGGTTCGCGCAAGAGCAACGTTGCATGGCGTCGCCCTGGATCCGGTCCGTGTGGAAGGCTCGCGCCAACGACGCGCGAGCAATAATAAAGGAGTCTCAGATGGGTTCAACATTGGTGTGCGCCCTCGTAGCCGCCGCTGGTTTGACGTCGATGATGGCAGCATCCGCCGCCGAGTATCCGATCGGCAAGCAGCACATCGAAGGCGGCATGGAAACGGGCGCCGTCTATCTCCAGCCGATCACCATGGCGCCCGAAGGCATGATGCGCAAGGCATCGGATTCGGATATCCACCTGGAAGCGGACATCCACGCGGTCAAGAACAATCTGACTGGTTTCGCCGAAGGCGACTGGATGCCGTATCTGCAGATTACGTATGAATTGAGCAAGGTCGGCACGACGCAAACCGTCAAGGGCGATCTCATGCCGATGGTCGCAAACGACGGCCCACATTATGGCGACAACGTCAAGCTGTTCGGCCCGGGCAAGTATCACCTGAAGCTGCACATCTCGCCGCCTTCGCAGGAAGGTCATATGGTGTTCGGCCGTCATACCGACAAGGAAACCGGTGTGGGTCCGTGGTTCAAGCCGTTCACCATCGAGTACGATTTCCCGTTCGCGGGCATCGGCAAGAAGGGCGGTTACTAAAAGCGGTTTGATTTCGCGCCCGGTCCCCGGAGTGCGGACACAGGCGCGATCGTCACGGGGAAGTACACATGAAAGTGAGAAATCAATTGATCGCGCTGGCGGCTGCACTCGTAGCCCTGTCGGTCAATGCCGCCGATCTGCCTACGTTCAAGCTCGAAATGAACGACGGCAAGCTGAACCCGGCGCGCATCGAAGTGCCGGCGGGACAACGCACCAAGATCGAAGTGCACAACGTCGGCAAGGGCGCGGCGGAGTTCGAAAGCGTGCAGTTGCGCAAGGAGAAGGTGCTCGCGCCGGGCGCGGATTCGTTCGTCGTTATCGCGCCGCTGGATCCGGGCGAATACAAGTTCTTCGACGACTTTCATAAGACCGCGCAAGGCGTGATCGTCGCCAAGTGATGATTTTCGAGCCGCGCCGGAACTGGACGGACGCGGTTGAACGTAAGTGCATTCTGGAGGTACTGAAATGGGGCAGGTCCTATTCATCGTATGGCGTGAGAGTGTCGAGGCGCTGCTCGTCGTCGGCATTCTGTACGCATGGCTGAAGAACGGCGATCAACAGGCGTGCCGTAGCCTGCCTTATCTCTGGGGCGGCATGGCGATCGGCCTGATCGCCGCCATCGCGCTCGGCGCGGCGCTGATCGGCTTTACCGAAGTCCTCTCCGGCGATGCGCAGGATTACTTTCAGATCGGCATTATGCTGGTCGCGTGCGTGCTCATCGTGCAGATGGTTTTATGGATGAAGAAGCACGGCCGCACGTTGAAGAAGAACATGGAATCGTCGCTGCAAAAGAGCACGCAGGACGGGCACTTCTGGGGCATCGCGGTGCTGGTCGCGTTGGCGATTGCGCGTGAAGGCAGCGAAATCGCCGTGTTCCTGTACGGCGTCGGCTTCGGCCAGTCGGGCCATGTCGATGCATCGCAATACCTCGCCATTCTGATCGGTTTCGCGCTCGCGCTGCTGACGTTCTACGTGCTGCAACTCGGCGGCAAGATCTTTTCGTGGCGCTCGTTCTTCCGCGTCACCGAAATCATGCTGCTGTTTCTCGCGGCGGGCCTGTTCGAAACCAGCGTCGACAAGCTGATCGACATGGAAATCCTGCCGGTCATCGTCAATCAGGTGTGGAACACATCCGCGCTCTTCGACGATTCGAGCACCTTCGGTTTGCTCGTCGCCACGCTTACCGGTTATCGCGCGCATCCCGCGGGCATGAATCTGGTGGCGTACGTGGTGTACTGGATCGTCATCTATCTTCTGCTGTGCCGTGCGAATATGTCGATGGCGCAAAAACAAAAGGCGGCTGGCCGTCCGGCATGAATTTTTCCATACTACAACATCAAGGCGTGAAAAAGCCTAGCCGGCTCCAGCGAGCCGGCAACTGGATACAACGTCACGGCAGCGCGATCCGCGGAATTCAGTGGGTCGTGGTTGCCGTGTATGCGTTTCTGATCATCGTTCCCGCTGTGATGCCCTTGCCCGATGGCGCGGCGCATTTGTGGAACAATCTAACGCTCGCCGCGCAGTTCGTGTTCTGGGGCATCTGGTGGCCGTTCGTACTGCTATCGATGGTCATGCTCGGCCGCGTCTGGTGCGGCGTACTGTGTCCCGAAGGCACGCTGTCCGAGTTTGCGAGCAAGTGGGGACGCGGCTGGGCCATTCCGCGCTGGATGCGCTGGGGCGGCTGGCCGTTCGTCGCCTTCGGGCTCACGACGATCTACGGCCAGATGGTCAGCGTCTATCAGTATCCGAAAGCGGTATTGCTGGTGCTCGGCGGTTCAACCGTCGGCGCGATGATCATTGGCATGCTGTATGGCCGCGAGAAGCGCGTGTGGTGTAAGTATCTGTGCCCGATCAACGGTGTGTTCTCGCTGCTCGCACGTCTCGCGCCATTTCATTACAAGGTCGATGAAGACGCGTGGCGCCGTTCGTACACGAAAGGCGAGCACGGCCATCGCGTGATTCCGATCAACTGCGCGCCGCTCGTGCCACTGCGCAACATGAAGGGCGCGCAGGACTGCCACATGTGCGGCCGATGCAGCGGCCATCGCGATGCCATCGTGCTCACGTGGCGCTCGCCCGCCGAGGAAGTCGTCAAGCTCGGCAACAAGGCGGCGAATCCGTGGGACACGGCGCTGATTCTGTACGGACTGCTGGGCATCGCGATCGGCGCGTTCCACTGGACGGTGAGCACGTGGTTCATCGACCTGAAGCAGTATCTCGCGGGCTGGCTGATCGATCACAACATCCTCTGGCCGCTCGATACTAATGCGCCGTGGTTCCTGTTCACGCATTATCCCGAACAGAACGATGTGTTTTCGTGGTTCGATGGCGCGATGATCATCGGCTACATTTTTGCGACCGGTCTCGTGTACGGCACGACGCTGCTCGCGCTGCTGGCCGGCGGCGCGAGCATGCTCGGCAAGTGGGACAGCAAGTGGAAGTGGCTGCATCATCTGACGCTCGCGCTAATTCCGGTGGCGGGCGTGGGCGTGTTTCTCGGCTTGTCGGCGACGACCGTTTCGCTGCTGCGCGCGGAACAGGTGCCACTTGGCTGGGTGACGGACTTGCGGCTCGGCTTGCTCGGCGCGGCGAATCTGTGGAGCGCGTGGCTCGCCTGGCGCGTGACGGGCCGCTACGGATCTTCGCTTGTAGCGCGCGTCTTCACGATGGTATGTTTTATCGCAGCATTGGCCGTGGCGGACAGTGCCTGGTGGCTGATGTTCTGGGGCGGCTTCGCCCGTTAAACCATTCTTTGATTCATCGAGAGCGCGCCGTGAGAACGAAAACCCGTAATGACCGACGACGTCAAGGCTGTCGCCGCCGCCGAAGCGCACGCCAAGGAGCACAACTGGAACGTGACCATTGCCATCGTCGATGACGGCGGGCATCTGCTGCATCTGCATCGGCTGGAAGGGGCGGGCGCGAGCACCGTGAAATGGCGACGGGCAAGGCGCGCACCGCCGTGCTCGGCCGCCGCCGCGAGACGAAGGTCTACGAAGACACCATCAAGCAGGGCCGCACGGCGTTCCTCTCCGCGCCCATGATCGCGATGCTCGAAGGCGGCGTGTCATTTTCGTTGGCACAGATATCGTCGGCGCGGTGGGCGTGTTGGGCGTGAAGTCGGATCAGGATGCGCAGATCGCGCGGGCGGGTATCGCGGCGCTTGGCATCGAGAACGTCTGATTGTCTGACGCGTGAGCGCAATAAAAATGGCACGGCTTCTTAACGAAGGCGTGCCATTATCTTGTGGTGCGCCCAGCATGGGCGCACACTCGTGGGTGCAAGTCCCGCCATAAGCTGGTCACAGCGAATGAAGCGAAGCGCAACTGCGAAAGGGTGACCGGACGTGGGGAGGAAGCGTGAAGCGAAACTGCGA
>LELG01000286.1 GCA_001045575.1 Candidatus Burkholderia pumila | reverse complement strand
CACCTCTGTCCCAACGCCACCCGCGAGGTACTCATCAACTACTTGCTGCCGGAACTGCTCGTTGTACTTCGCCATGAAAAACACCCCAAAAGGTCAGATCGATGTCCAACTTTTGGGGGGCAGTTCACTTGGCGCTTTTTTCACCACTACGACAACTTGTCGTGCTTACTGCTGAGCCTTCTGCTCCGGCTGACGCAGACGAATGTGCAACTCGCGCAACTGGCGCTCATCGACTTCGCTCGGCGCTTGCGTAAGCAGATCCTGCGCGCGCTGCGTCTTCGGGAACGCGATGGTGTCGCGGATCGAATCAGCGCCCGACATCAGCGTGGCGATACGGTCCAGACCGAACGCAATACCACCGTGCGGCGGCGCGCCGTACTGCAACGCGTCTAGCAGGAAACCGAACTTGATGTGCGCTTCTTCCGCACTGATCTTGAGCGCGCGGAACACCTTGCTCTGCACGTCTTCCTGGAAGATACGCACCGAACCACCGCCGATTTCCCAGCCGTTCAGCACCATGTCGTACGCTTTGGCGAGGCAGCGGCCCGGATCCGTTTCCAGATATTCGAGGTGTTCGTCCTTCGGACTTGTAAACGGGTGATGCACCGCCACGAAGCGGTTTTCTTCCTCGTCGTACTCGAACATCGGGAAGTCGATGACCCACAACGGCTTCCAGCCCATTTCGAGCAGGTCGTTCGCGCGGCCGAACTCCGAATGGCCGATCTTCAGACGCAGCGCGCCGAGGCTTTCGTTCACCACCTTCGCGCGATCCGCTGCGAAGAAGATGATGTCGCCGTCTTCCGCCGCCGTGCGTTCCATGATGGCTGCGAGCGCTGCGTCATGCAAGTTCTTGACGATCGGGCTTTGCAGGCCGTCGCGGCCCTTGGTTTTGTCGTTGACCTTGATCCACGCCAGACCCTTCGCACCGTAGATGTGCACGAATTCCGTGTAACCGTCGATGTCGCCACGCGAAAGTTCGCCGCCCTTCGGCACGCGCAAGGCAACCACGCGGCTGTCCTTCGAATTCGCGGGCATCGAGAAAACCTTGCAATCCACGTCTTTCACGGCGTCCGTGAGGTCGGCAAATTCCAGCTTCACGCGCAGGTCCGGTTTGTCCGAGCCGAAACGGCGCATCGCCTCCGAGTACAAGATGACCGGGAATTTCGCCGGCAGATCGACATCCATCGTCTCTTTGAAGACGTGCTGGATCATCGCTTCGAACAGATCGCGGATTTCCTGTTCGTTGAGGAACGAGGTTTCGCAGTCGATCTGGGTGAATTCCGGCTGGCGGTCGGCGCGCAGGTCTTCGTCACGGAAACACTTGGTAATCTGGTAGTAACGGTCGAAGTTCGCCACCATCAGCAATTGCTTGAACAACTGCGGCGATTGCGGCAGCGCGAAGAACTGGCCCGCGTTCACGCGCGACGGCACAAGGTAGTCGCGTGCGCCTTCGGGCGTGCTCTTGGTCAGCATCGGCGTTTCGATGTCGATGAAACCCTGCGCGTCCAGATAATTGCGCACTTCCATCGCCACGCGATAGCGCAGGCGCAGGTTTTTCTGCATCTGCGGACGGCGTAGGTCGAGCACGCGATGCGTGAGGCGTGTGGTTTCCGACAGGTTGTCGTCGTCCAACTGAAACGGCGGCGTGACCGCTGCGTTCAGTACCACGAGTTCATGGCACAGCACTTCGATCTTGCCGCTCGTCAGATTGGCGTTGACAGTGCCTTCGGGACGATTGCGCACCACGCCCTTCACCTGGACGCAGAACTCGTTGCGCACGCCTTCGGCCACCTTGAACATCTCGGAGCGGTCCGGATCGCACACGACCTGAACGAGTCCTTCACGATCGCGCAGGTCGATGAAGATAACGCCACCGTGATCGCGGCGGCGATGCACCCAGCCGCACAGCGAGACGGTTTGACCCAGCAGGGCCTCGGTCACCAGACCGCAGTATTCAGATCGCATCGACATGATGTTGTGTTTTTCGTTGTTCGTTGATCAACGGCTCGCGCTCCCGAGTTGGCTCTTGGTTTTTCGGCTGACGCCGCGGCGCGCGCGCCGGCATTACATCGGCGACTCGGTGGGACGGCGGGCGGGCGAAACCGGTCCGTTGGCCGGCATGCTCGGCGCGGGGGCCACCACGCCCATCGAGACGATGTACTTCAGTGCGGCGTCGACGGTCATGTCCAGTTCGACAACTTCGCTTTTCGGCATCATCAGAAAAAAGCCGGATGTCGGGTTCGGCGTGGTCGGCACGTAGACGCTTACGCAATCTTCCTCCAGATTGTTCGGCACGTCGCCACCCGGAATGCCCGTCAGGAACCCGATGGTGTACGAGCCCTTGCGCGGATACTCGATCAATAGCGCTTTTCGGAACGCATTGCCGCTCGAAGACAGCAACGTGTCCGACACCTGTTTCACGCTCGTGTATAGCGGGCCGACGACGGGAATGTGGCGCAGGATCGCGTCCCACCATTGCACTAGCTTCTGGCCGATGAAATTTTGCGTCAGCAGCCCGACGATGAAAATGAATGCCAACGTCAACATCGCTCCCAGGCCCGGCAGATGGAAGCCGAACACGCGCTCCGGCTGCCACGACTCGGGCAGGAGCAAGAGTGTCTGATCCATCGTGCCGATGACCAGCCCCAGCACCCACAAGGTGATGGCGAGCGGCACCAGCACGAGCAGGCCGGTGAGGAACACGGATTTGAGCGTAGTCTTTTTCGTCGTCACGTTGTAGTCGCCAGGGTCACAGCCGGAAGGTTGCGCCGCGTTTACTTGTCCGATGGAGAAGCGGCTGAACGTTGGGGGCGCGCCGCGAAGGGCGCGCTTGGTTTCAGGCGGTCGTCTGCGCGGCAATGCGCGGATGCGGACGGCGGGCCGCTTGCGTAAGCTTTCAGGCCGCGCCCGACGATGCAGCGCTCGCGCCGCCCGTTGAACTGGAATTCGAACCGGAACTGGTACTAGACGACCCGGACGATGCCACGCTCGCCGAACCGGCGCTATCGCCCGAATTCGACTGGGCGGAATTGTCCGAGCCTGCCGCGCCGCTATCCGATTTGTCGGTCTTCGCGGTCGGGTTGCTGCCGGACACGTTCGTATTTGATCCGCCACGCAAATCGGTGACATACCAGCCCGAGCCCTTGAGCTGGAAGCCGGCGGCGGTCACCTGATTGGAGAACGTGTCTTTCCCGCAGGCGGGGCACGTGGTCAGCGGAGCATCGCTCAGCTTCCGGAGCACGTCTTTTTCGTGACCGCAGGAGTCGCAACGATACGCGTAAATCGGCATAGCACTTCTTCCTACAATTTATCTGTCGACGCTTGGTAAGATAGCCCTCCTCTGGTTGCGGAGAAAGGGACCCCTAAGAACTGTACGTGCGAGTTTCCCCGCATATAGCTCAAGCCTATATGAGCAAAACTCTGCTACCGCAGAGCCGATTTAGTCACGATCAAGCCACAGGCATGCACCTGCTGGTGGCAGGGAGGATGAAGCAGTACTCGGTTCGACAGCGCGTCGGTCCCACCGTGCATTCGATACACCAGATGATGGTTGTGCGAACCGGTCTCGTTGGTCAAAACCCCGTCGCAGAGCGCACACCGCCCGTCCTGCGACATATACAAAATGCTTGAGATGACGCTTGGAGTACTGCATGCGTCTATCGCAATTGCTCACCGTACTGTTCCCATGCAAGGTCAAAAGGATCGAACTTCCCTTGAATCTTCGTAGGATAGCGAATAGTCGTACCATTAAGCGAGTACAGTTCATCTATCACCCTACTACCGTCCTTTGTGATCCGTGGGACGCCAAACACCCAGTGCCGACTATCGATGGTGTGAAAGTACTTCCTCTTCACCCACTCGACCGTCTTACGTGGATGATGTCGTTTGGACCACCCGCCAGAGTTGCTTGAAAATTAGAAACTCCGTGCGGCTGAACGCCCGCTTGGCAGAAACGTGGTGGTGATACATTGCGCCTAACCACGCCACATAGGGTTTCAGCAGTCAATAAGCTCCACCTGCTTAACCGTTTTGTTGCCACTGATCGTTCCGCCACCTTGCGATAGAACGCTTGCACGTTATTCTTGCTTGAGGTGGGAAGGATTTTTCCGTTGTACTTTCGAAAATTCCACTCAAGGAAATCAGAGCCGTCTTCAATGTGAACGATCCGCGTCTTCGCCTCGGGCAGTCGCAAACCTCGTGTGGCTAGTCCATTAAACCATATGAATTGCCCTGGATTCGTCGAGTTGGATCGGAATACTTCCACTTCAGTGGGACAGCTTGCTTGTTGTATTGACGGATGTAGCGCATGAGCTTCTTGTCGAGATCTTTGATGCTGTTGAATATCCCGCGCGTGATGACGTCGC
>LELG01000285.1 GCA_001045575.1 Candidatus Burkholderia pumila | reverse complement strand
TGCTTATATCGAGAGCTTCAACGGGCGGTTTTGCGAGGAATGCCTGAACGAGCACTGGCTCGTCTCGATGCGCCACGCCGGGCGGCTCATTGAGGACTGGCGTATCGAGTACAACACCGAGCGGCCTCACAGCTCGCTTGGCTATCTCGCACCCGAGCAGTTCGCCCGGGCGCATGAAGCAACCTCACAGTCTTTATTTAACTTCGGACTCTAGCTATAGTCCGGACTAAAACCGGGGGCAGGTCACATTGTATCGAGCGAAAATGCAGTACCAATCTCAAGAGTCTTATTTGCAGCGCAGAACGAATGTGCGGATAGGCCTTTGCTCTTGTGCTTGCGCACACCTTCCCAATTAGTTGATCTGATGTCGCTTCGCAGAGCGGGCTTCGATGGTTTTCGATTCTGAACTAGCCGAACCTTGGACCCTTGTTCAATTCAAGCCGTCGTTGAATGCTTCAAAATTGACGTGACGCGCAGTGGCGAGCGGCCTATCGCGTTCGCACCTGAAGCGGGTGACTGCTCGAAGTTTATCGAAAGAAGCATTAAGCAGTGAGACCGCTTCCTCCAAGAGGGCTACCGATAGCGCCTGAATGTTGAGCGAGGAGACTCACCAAAAGCGGTTAAATAAGCTTGAGAGAATCGATAGAAATTAGCGAAGCCCCAACGCGAAGCGATCTGCTCGCAACTGCCAGTCACGAGCGGATTTCGTAAATCTTCTCGAACATGCTCCAGGCGCACGTTACGTAAGAATTCCATTGGAGTAAGCCCCTTATGGCGCATGAATCCCGCCTGGAGTCCTCTAACGCTGAGCGCAGCCGCCTCCGCGATTTCGGGAAGTCGAATAGGTTTAGTCGCATTCGCATACATGTATTCAATAGCGCGCTTGATTCGTGCGGGTGTGATATCGGACGGAATCGAGCGAAGGACGTTGCTGTAATTGTGTCGCGCGCCCTGCAAGATCACCGTTGTCATCGCTTGCCTAAGGTAGCTCGCCGCGATAGGACTTGAGTTCATGACTGATTCACCTAACAAACCAACCTTCACAGCAGCTGCGATATGCATAAGCGTCGCAGCGTCATCGGGCCCGAGAGGTGCATCCGATTCGAACCGCAGTCGCTTGTGACAGGGACTTCCCGTCAAAGACGCGAGATCAGCATGAAGCGTGGCGGCCGGGATAACGACAGTATCGAGTCGAGTCCCCGTGCTGTATTTCGCTTCTTCTATCGATAAATTGTCCAAGATGAATATCGAAGGTGGAAAAGACCACTTTCTATCCACCTTCCAAGACACGTTACCGCCAACCGGCAACGCGATGAAAAACATGTCGGAATTGTTGATGTTATGCATCGACCACGGCGTGTCCATTTCTGACATCCGTAGAAAAAAACCACCACCTGTAGCGGTCCGTTTTTTGTAATGAAAAACCCCTTTACTATCAGGCTGAACGCGAATTTCTACCTGGCGTTCCTTATAGCGCTCTTCCACTTCCTCCGGGTCATTAAAGTCCTGTGGTGGTTCAATCATGTACTGGTCTTATCCATTTTATCCATCGAGACATTCACCTCGGCCCGCGGCTCTCGATGACTCATGCAATCAGCGACAAAAATGTGATCACGCCAGCGATCATAGGCAAAAAAATCCAAGGTCGATAACGCATCCTTAGCAAATCCTTCGCCCGCCTCGCGGCTTCGCATCAAAGATAGAGTTACACGAGATGTGGCTGGACAAGCCAGCCAGTTCATGCATGATTTCGTTTTTTTGATTTAAGAATGCGTATTTTGCAGTTGACTTGTAAGCGGCCAGCGAACTTGTCTGACGCCGATGGGCTACGCGATAGACGTGATAGCCTTGAGAGGCTACCCGTTATGAGGCAGCAATGCTGCGATGTCGCTTGCGCTGTCGGTCGGCAGGCGTATCAGAATGTCCTTGATATGCGCATGAGGTTCGTGGCCGTTGAACTGCGCTGAGCGGATGAGGCTCATGATCGCAGCCGAGCGTTGACCCGCGCGCAGCGAACGAGCAAAGAGCCAATTGGAACGGCCAACGGCCCACGGGCGTATCTGATTTTCCACCCAATTATGCCGAATCTCAATTATACCGCGTCATGAATTCACGCACCCAACGGTTAGGCGGATCCCTGTTCCGGCTCGCTCGGATTGTCGGCATTATCAGAGAGCCTCCAGAAAGGCGAGCAACGGATCTGGAGGTTTGTAACGTGTCGGCGCGATGCCGCTCGCCGTTGCGTGCGCGAGCGCGCGTTCCTTGAGATGCATGTCGGCGTGCAAGTAGATCTGAGTAGTCTCGGTAGGATATTAGTGACCGAGCCAGAACGCGATCAAGGTCAAGTCTACGCCGCGATGCAACAAGCTCATCGCGGTCGCGTGCCGAAGCGTGTGGGGGTTACTCTGATTTTTTCTTCAGCGAAGGGCACGAGAGACGCGCGATTTCGACGTTGCGCGACACGAGTCGCTGAAGCATCGGCACTGAGATGACCACCACGCGAACTGGGGAAGACCGGATCACTTGATTTGCCTGGTTGATACAACAGCCATTCTTTCAGGACGGCAACGACATCCGATCGCAGCGGAGTGCATCTCATCTTTCTGCCTTTGCCAAGGCAACGGACGTGGGCACCTGTGCCGAGCATTACATCCTGACGCCGGAGAGTGGTCAATTCGCTGTTGCGCAGACCCGTTTGAACCGCGACAAGAAGCAGCGTTCGGTCGCGGTTGCTGATCCACGTTCGTACATCAGGCGTCCCTACCAGAGCTGCAGCCTCGCTCTCGGTGATAAACTCAACAGGGCCGTGTTCGCAGTGTTTAGATGGAATTGCAAGAATGCGCTGACATTGCAGAAACAACGCAGGCTCGCTGATCGCGACGAACCGGAAGAAGGCATGCACAGTGGCAAGCCGCGTGTTGCGTGTCCGCACTGAATTGCCTCTGCCGTGTTCGAGGTGCTGTAAAAATTCCTCAATCAACAACACGTCGAAGTCCTAGATCCGCAGCTTTGACGGCGCGCGCCCAATTTGTTTCGTGGCGAACGCTAGCAGTAGCCGGAACGTGTCACGGTAATTTGCCACCGTATGCGAACTCAGACCTTTCTGCTCGAGCAGGCGCTGGGTAAAGAAGCGCTGAACGAGAGATTGAAGACTGGCGGCGTTCACGGCCGTTCTCCCAGACAGTCCTTGTCGAGATAGTCTGCTGCGAGGTCAAGCAACTCAGGAACTGCTTCGATGTAACAGTACGTAAGACCGACGTTGACATGCCCAAGGTAGGCGGCAAGTTCGGCAATTCCCGACTTACACGTCCAGACCGGCGCGATACCACTCGACCAGCCTTCCAGTCGCGACGCTATGCCGGAAGTCCTAGGGGCGCGGGCCGTAACTATCGCGCCCATCCTCTGTAGCCGATCCGCAGACCGATGGCGCGCGACATTCGGACGAATATGCTTCGTGCAGTGCCGGCCTTCAGCCGCTTGCCATGCTCGCTAACCAGGAACGCCTCGCTCAATCGTAAAGGACAGAGTTGATCGCGCTTCTGGGCATACTGTTCGAGTGCCGCCCGGGTCGACTCTGCTACAGGAACAAAGCGTGACTTGCCGAACTTCGATTCTCGGATGGAGAGTATTCCGCTGACGAGGTTAACGTCGGACCGGTCGAGCCGAAGCGCTTCGCCTGGCCTGAGGCCCGTCGCTGCAAGAAGGCCTATGAGCGTCGAATAGGTCAGTGCTCGCATGGCCGGTTCGGGAGCGCAGATGAGCAGCCTGGGTCATAAGCAGGTCAATTTCCTGCTCAGTGAAAATATTATGCGGGGCATTGCGCCGTCGGCTTTAACTCAGGAACCCTAATGGAATAATCTGGTTTCGACTGTCAATGACGTTCATCCATCTGGCGAATTCTCTCACTTGAGTGCTGAGTTTTACCCACAAAGTTACGGACCTGAATTAAAGATGCGGAACATTTAGGTGATTTCGTGCAAGATGAGGAAGCCTCGCCAGATGACTGTGGCGCCGGGTGGTGGATCATGAAGGCGATTCAGGTAACCGCCCAGGACGGCAATCCATCGTATCGCCTGGTGCAGCGACGGCACCGTGTCCGGTGGCCGGGTGGTTCGATGTACTCCAACAGGGCTTGCCATTCGACGCGCTGGAGGACCACCTCACAAGGCAGGTCACCGTCCAGCCGTGCCAGCAGCGTAGTGTAGAGGATGCGCCAGGCAATGACCGCGAACAGGGAGGTAGGCGGATTCAACCGGTCGTCGCAACACCTTTGATCGAGGAGGTGTTGCATGGGACGAAGTGCAAAGCAGGTGTATCGGTTGACAGGCCGAAGAGCGATGTACTGGCCGGGCGCGCCATCACTTGGAT
>LELG01000284.1 GCA_001045575.1 Candidatus Burkholderia pumila | reverse complement strand
GGTGTTGCGACGACCGGTTGAATCCGCCCTGCCATCCATTGCCTGAGTGATGAAACGTCAACAGCATGACGCTTCGCAACGGCCCTCAGGCTGAGATGGCCTGAGCAGTAATCCTTGGCGGCGGCGATCGCGCCGTCGAGACAAGCCGAAGCGAGTACGCGATCGAGCTTCTAGCCCGTATGCGTGACCGCGCCGTCCTGCATCAGATTCACTCGGCGCAACGCGATCGGGTTGGAACGCACCGCTCGGCGTGTTGTTCGTATAGACGGCGATGGCATCGACCCAGACGTTGGGGATCGCATACGGTCCGGGGCCGAGGATCGCGGACTTGTTCATCACACCGGGAGAGGACATCGCGTAGGCGCCGCCATCGGCGATTATCTTCATTTCGGTGGTGACGATGCTAACGAATGGTGAATGGATGCCGCTTCGCACTGGCGATCAAGCTCTCTTCGCGCGTGAACACATAACGCACCGGCCTGCGCGTCTTGATGTCTGCGAGCACGAGCCTCCCTTGGTAGAGCATGTCTTCCTTACCGCTGAAACCGCCGCCCACGGTGCTCATGATCATGCGCACCTTGTTGATAGGCCGGCCAAGAATCTTGGCGAGCATGTGACGGTGATGCGTGGTGTTCTGGCTGAGCGAATGCACGGGTCACGCAGCCGTCCGCTTCGACATAAGCGAGTCCGGCTTCCGGTTCGAGATAGGCGTGTTCGACCGCCGCCGTTTTATATGTCTCCTCCACGATGATGTCCGCTTCCCTGAAGCCCGCTTCGACATCGCCTTTACGGATTTTCGTGTGCTTGCAGATGTTGTTCGGCGCGAAGTCGTGCAACTGCGGCGCGTGATCGCGCAAGGCAAGTTCGGGATCGAACTCGCCGTCGAGCAGCGAATACGTGACGCGGATCATCGACAAGGCAGCATGCGCGATCTCAGGCGTCTCCGCCAGGACCGCCGCGATGGCGTCGCCCGTATGACGCACGACGCCGCGCGCCATCACCGGCTGATCCTTGATGAAGACGCCGAAATTATCGACGCCCGGCACGTCGTCACACGTGAGCACCGCTTCGACACCGGGCAGCGCTTCCGCCCGCGAAGCATCGATGCGTTCGATGCGCGCATAAGGATGCGGACTGCGCAGCACCTGCATATGGAGCATGTTCGGCATCCACATGTCGGCGGCGTATTTGATTGCGCCGGAAACCTTCGCGGGCGAATCGAGCTTGCGCGTGCATGCTGATGAAATGTTCGGTATTTTCTTCGTCCAGCACGCTTTCCGTGCTTCGTGCCGTTCAATACGTCGCGCGCGAGTTCCACGGCATCGACGATCTTCTGATAGCCCGTACAGCGGCACAGGTTGCCGCCGAGACCTTCGCGTATCTCCGCGATGCTCGCATGCGGACGTTTGCGCAGCGTCGAGGTCGCGGCCATCATCATGCCGGGAATACAGTAGCCGCACTGGCTCGATCCGCATTTGTGAAACGCGCGCTGAACGACGGTGAGACCGGCGTTCCGATCGAGGTCATCGACAGTTTCGACCGAGCGGCCCGCGATCTTCTGCACCGGCATCAGGCAGCTTTTGATGAGCGAACCATCGACGAACATGGAGCAGGTCCCGCATTCGCCCGAGCCGCAGCCTTCCTTGTTCGATCACGCGATAGTGCACTGGCACCGAGCGCGATACCTTGCGTCCGTTGACGGTTGCGCTGCTGGTCACGCGCTGCTCGTTCAGCGGATCGTAGTGGCAGGTTTCGCAAGGCTCCGCGCTCACGCACAGCACCGTGGGCGTCGCATCAGACATTCGACATCTCCTTTTCCAGACGTGTCTTTCCCGGCCGCGTGATGAACTCCGCGAGAGGCATGCGCCGTTCGATCACGCGGCCATCGATACGGCGCATCAACGCGAGTTGCGCATTGAGCGCGAGCAGCGTGGGCAGGGAATCGCCCGTCGTCGATACGTTCGCGTGCATAACGCAGCGCTTCGGGCACGTCCTTGAGCGGGAAGATATGTGTGTGGATCAGCTTCGCATCGAAACGCTTCTGCTTCATCAATTCCGCTGCACGCTGCGTCGCGCTCTTGCCTTCGCCGCGAATGCCGTAGAGATAGATGTTGTTGTGCACGAGCGCGGCGACGTCGATAGGTACCGGCTCCGAAGGGAAAGCCGCGAGGCAGATGCGCCCGCCACGGCGCAGCATCAGAGCGGCATCGGTGACGGCGTTCGGCGCGCCCGAGCATTCGAGCACGTAATGCGCACCACTGTGGGTGTATTCGCGCACCTTCTCGACCGCATCTTCGTTGCGCACGTTGATGGTGTGATCCGCGCCGAGCCGCCTGCCCATTTCGAGGCGATTGTCACGTGTGCCGGTCAGGATGACTTCGCTCGCGCCCAGCGCCTTCGCTACCCCCACGTCCATCAGGCCGATCGGACCCGGTCCCATCACCACCACCGACTGACCCGCAATCAGACCCGCCGTCACGTCGAGTCCGTACATCGCCATGCCTGCGGTGACGATGAGCGTCACTTCTTCATCGCTCATCATCGGGAACGTGCACGAGCGTGTTGACGTTGTTGATGGCGTATTGCGCGAAGCCGCCGTCCGTCGTGAAGCCGTTCGCGCGGTGTCCCTTGTGTTCATGTCGTCGTAGTTCAGGCATGAAGTGTACATGCCTTCGCGGCAGCGCTCGCAGCGTCCGCAGCCCGCGTGCACTTCCACCACCACGCGATCGCCGATCCTGTATTCGTCGACGCCCGGCCCGAGCTTCACGACCGGGCCCATGTATTCGTGGTCCGGCGTGAAGTTCTTGTTGAACGGCAGGCCGCCCTGAATCTGCGCGAGCGGGCCGCGATGGATGATTTCGAGATCGGTCGCGCACACGGCGATGGCGTCGATGCGCACTAGCATTTCGGCGGGGCCCGGCTGCGGCACGGGTTTATCGGCGAACGAAAGCTGATTCGGATCGCCCAGCACCCAGGCCTGCATCGTGGAAGGAATAGTGAACGAAGCCTGTTTGAAGGCGGGTTCCGTGACCATGTTCATCCGGCGTCTCCAGTGTGATCAGAGGTGAGATCGCGACGCCAGCGGGCTCCTCCGGCCTTGTGCGCATCGCGTTGAAATCACTTTGCTGGAGGCGGATTGGCGGGTCAAGTGAAGGGGAACAGGTTCATGGATGGCTGCAAGAAGTCCGTCGATTCGTCCAAGTCGTTTCGAGGGCGCGCGGGAAAAACCCTGAAGCTTCGGTGCTAGCGGCATGCACGTGGCCGCTGCCACGATCGCGCCTTTTGACCCTGCTATGCGCGAGGATCAGGATGCCGAACGCCGCCTGCTTCTATACTCCGAGCTTTCCCGTCACATACGACAGGATGAACACCGTGGCTATGAAGTAGGCGATCGACACAGTCGCCCATACGAACGTGAGGCGCAGAATGGTGCCGCCGTGCGTCCGGATGCGCGCCCTGTGCTGCGTTTGCCGGAACGCTTTTTCTGCTGTTGTGCTTCGAAGGCGGGCGTCTCCGCAATGCGCATGCGGATAAAACAGGCCGATCGCCACCAGCAAAAAGCTGAATCAAGGGATACGCAAACCGAATCGCAGGAACTGTTCATTCGTGACGAATGTAGCGACGCCGAAAAGCACGGTGTTCGCCAGCACTTGCGCGAGCGGCGAACCCATCGCAATGAACGAGCTATATATAAGAAACCGCGCCGGTTTTTCGGTGCATGCTCCATCGTGAGCAACTGACTGCCGGTGATTTCACCACCGAGCGCCAAGTCCTGCATGAATCGCAGGGCGATAAGCGCAACCGGTGCAAGCGCCGATCGATGCGTACGTCGGCAGCACGCCGATCAGGAACGAGCAATGCCCCTCAGCAGGAACGTGAAGACGAGCATATTGCGGCGGCCGACGCGAAACCGCAGGCCCGCCGATCGTCGGTGCGATGAAACCCACCGAGAACGTTGCGAAGGCGGCAAGCGCGTCGGTGGTCGCATCCGTTTCGGAGAAGAACAGCTGCGGCAGGACCGTCGCCGCGGTTACCCCGTAAGCGGCAAAATCGAGCCATTCAAGCGCGGAACCGGCAATACTTGCTCATCGCCGCTCGATTGGCCATCTGCCTGCTGTCGGTTTGCCCGGCACGAGCGGCAGCATTGCGGTCCAATGCGTTTTCTTGCGTCGTCAATTGCGTCTCCTGATTGTTTGTGTCAAGGCTGCTTCGTCGAGCAATTCTTTCAATTTCAGCCGGCTATGTCACGAGTTATAAATTAGTTTAATTACCAATCTTTGCTGCTTGAGAGGGGGAAGGGAAGAGTTGATTGAAGAGGCGCTCGGATTCGCGCAGCCCCTCCTCGGTGAGCACAACGGACTTCGCGTTG
>LELG01000283.1 GCA_001045575.1 Candidatus Burkholderia pumila | reverse complement strand
CAGTCGCCGCTGGTGGCGCAACAGTGGGCAGTTGCTCAACAGCGTGCTGAACCTTGCTTACTTTGATCAACTGGGTGTTCCTCGACTCTCATAACCTCAACTCAACTTTCCGAACCGCCCGGTGCGGGCCCGCATGCCGGGTAATGTGGCATAGGGCACGGCCTTATGTCCCCTATGCCGATCTTTTAATCGGCTAAAGACTTACTTGCCGATCAGGAAGCTATCGCGATCCTGGCCGGCAATCCACTTCGGCGGTTTCCCCCGTCCCGACCACGTGCTGCCGCTTTCAGGATCACGATATTTCGGCGCTACGCCCGAACGGCTGCGCGGTGCTGCTTTAGTACCCTTGGTGCCACGGCCACCCGCCAGCTCTTGCAGGGTGATGCCATAATCAGCCATTTTCTGTTTGATCTCGTTAAGCACTTCGGCGTATTCGCGCGACTTCGCTTCTTCGATCTGACGCTCAAGAGACTCGCGCTGAGCGAGCAGTTCCTTGTATGAAGACATGGCAATTCCCTAGTGGTGTGCTAAGAGGTCGTACCGCCCGCTTATTCAGTTTGAGTATAGCCTCGGATTGGGACGCAGATTAACACAGAATTGATTAAGGTGACATGTGCGTATTGCTACTTTAAAAGAGTTTAGCGTTTCTCTCGTAACATTTGCCGAAGCTTTGGCACAAACCGTCCTATGACATGTCGGAATATGCGGTTTCGTACGCGGCGATTGCGGGCTCTGGCATGAGATGAAAAGAAGCCAAATTAACCCTTACCAAATTTTTCATGCGATGGGAGCAATGCAAGACAATGGAAGTCACTGCCAAACGGCCGCCATTTAAGAAACGACAAATCGGGCCGAATCACCCTTAACAAGACGAACAAGGATTTATTGAAGGCGCACAAAACAATCCGTCAGCGCACGCCTCAATTCCGTTTGCGTGGTTTTGGGCTGATCAAATGTAAAACGATTGCGAGCGCTTTCAGTCGCCAAATCGCAGCCATATCGATCGATTCCTAATAAGCGCACTTCCGCCGGACGATCCGAATGCGCCTCCGCGAATTCGCAAAGCGATGGCTCGTCAGCGGCGGAAATCGGTTCAAGCGGATCGAGCGTTTTCCATCGATTCAGCCCATTGCACCGAATTCGCCGATAAAACGCATGCGCTCGATCGACATCAGCCAGAACGAGAAATCGCCCAGTTCAAGATAGCGCGCGGCGTCCGGGTGATATTGCAGATAGCGGCGCGCGAGTGCGTCGCGTTGCTCGGGCGGCGCGGGTTCGAACGCGCCGATCAGCGTCAGGTGCTGGCCTTCGAGTACGGGACCATTGGCGGAATGCGCAACGAGGAAACCCGCTCGAACGTTGCACTGGAGGTTGCGCGTGTGCTCAGCGAGGCCGCTGATCAGCCGGCGCATGATTTACGCTCGGCGCGAAGGGCCGCGCGGTCGGATAAGGAAAACCCTGCGGCTCGCGCGTCAGCGTGGAAAGCGTGCCGTCCGGTACGCGATGCAAAAGCTCGATTGCCGCTTGCGACGGAATATGCATAGATTGGAGGTCCCAGAAATCCTGTTCGTATTTCGATGGATGGTAATGCACCACCTCCGAGCGTGTCTTCGGGCCGTTCGATAGAATCGAAAGCTTCCGCGGGCGTGCCATTCGCCATCGTTCAATATCCATCAAACGGCTGCTCCCATGTCCGATTCCTCCACTGCTTCGAGCGCAACTGAATCCCGATCCGCCTCGGCGCTGCATCGCAGTTTGCCAGTCACGCGCCAGCGCGCACGCTACGCGACCATGGCGATCTTCTTCATCGCCGACATGATATACCCCTCGTGGGGCGTGCATGTGCCGACCGTGCTCGACAAGTTCGCCCTGAGTCCTGGCATGTTGTCGTTCGTGCTGCTCGCGGTTGCAGACGGCTCCATCTTCGCCATGCTCACCAACGCTTCGTGGATCACGGGCGGCGCGGGCATTGCGATCTTCGGCGCGCTGATTCTCGCCACGCCTTATCTGGCTGCTGTTCGTCGTGCTCGCGCTGTTTGGCTTCGGCATGGCGGGTGCGGCGGAGCGCTGCTCGCGCATGGGCTTGCGCCGGAACTGCATCTGATATTGGCGTCGGCCGTCAGTCTGATCGTGCTGCTCGTGTCGCTGCCTACGATGCTGCCGCACGTGCTGCATCACGATGAACACACAAAGGTGTCGTCGTCGAACCGCTGGAAATCGGGTGCGCTGTGGGCGCTCCGTGGCGGCGCTGATTGCGCTCATCGCGGAAGGCGTCATGTACGACTGGGCCACCGTCTATATGCGCGATGTCGTATTGGCGACGCCGTCGTTATCGAGCGCGGCTTGCGCGGCGTTTTCGGCGGCATGACGGCTGGACGCTTCGGCGGCGATGCGGTCCCGGTCCGCGCGCGATTCGGCGCGCCGCAACTCATCTTTGGCAGCGCGGGACTGGCGTTCATCGGTATAGTGATGGCGCTGGTCTTTCCGAACGCATTCGTCACGATTACCGGCCTTACGTTGATGGGCCTGGGCCTGGCGAACATGATGCCGGTGCGCTTCGCGGCGGCGAAAGGTCTGGCGCAGATGGCGGGGCTCGCGTATTTCGGCTTGCTGTTCGGGCCGGTTCTGATCGGCGGCGCGCAGATCACCAATCCGCCGATCGGCCTGTGCGTTGTGCGTGGTCACGGCGTATTGCGCGATCATCACCGTGATAGGCCGCGCATTTTCAAGCGCTGGAAGATATGAAAAAGTGCGCGGGCTTCTGAAAGCACCGCGCGGCTTCTCTTTAGAGCCGAAGCTCAGGCAGCTTACATCTTCACGACGTCGAGCAGCGACTTCTTGCCCTTCTTGTAGTCGTACAGCGAGATCACGCCATGCTTGAGGTCGCCCTTCGAATCGAAGGTCGTCTCGCCGATCACGCCCTTGTAGTCCGTGTTCGGCATAGCCACGACGATCTTCGCTGAATCGGTCGAGTTTGCGCGCTTCATCGCATCGACGATGATGTACACGGCGTCATACGTGAACGGTGCGTAGATCTGGATCGGCTGGCCGAAGCGCTTCTGATACTTCGCCGCGAACGCCGCGCCGCTTTCCATCTTTTCCAGCGCCATGCCGGCTTCCGAGCACACGACGTTGTCGGTCGCTTCACCCGCGAGGTCAGCCAGCTTTTCCGTGCAGACGCCGTCGCCTGCCAGAACCTTCGCGCGCAGGCCGAGCTGCTTGGCTTGCTTGGCGAACGGGCCGCCGGTTGCGTCCATGCCGCCGTACATCACGGCGTCCGGGTTTTCGCCCTTGATCTTCGTCAGAATCGCGCGGAAGTCGACGACTTTGTCGTTCGTCGCATCGTGCGAGACGACTTTCAGGCCGAGCGCCTTCGCGGTCTTCTCGAATTCGTTTGCCAGACCCTGGCCGTAAGCGGTCGAGTCATCGACCACGGCGACGCTCTTCACCTTCATGTTCTTCGCCGCGTAGTTCGCAAGCGCCGAACCTTGCTGCGCATTGGTCGCCACGACGCGGTACGTCGTCTTGAAGCCTTGCTGCGTGTAGGCCGGGTTCGTGGCCGACGGGGAAATCTGGACGATACCCGCATCGCTATAAATCTTCGATGCCGGGATCGACGTACCGGAGTTCAGGTGGCCGACCACGCCGACGACCTTGTCATCGACGAGCTTCTGCGCGACTTGCGTAGCGATACGCGGGTCGGCGGCATCGTCTTGCGGGTCGAGTTGCAGCTTGATCTTCTGGCCGCCGATGGTGAGACCCTTGGCGTTGATTTCTTCGACTGCGAGCCGCGCGCCGTTTTCGTTGTCCTTGCCCAGGTGAGCAATACCGCCGGTCAGTGGAGCAACGTGACCGATCTTAACGACTTCGTCGGCTGCTGCGGTTGTTGCCAACGTAGCGAACAGCACGGCTGCAGCGCTGATCGGCAACAATTTGTGAAGCTTGATCTTGGTGTTCATGTAAGTCTCCAGTTTCGGTCCCAAAAACTACGTAATCGCCCTGTGCCCCGTTTTTCATCACGATCGCTCAGTCCCTTGGACGATCACGCCGGATGCATCGTCATGCACTTGGCAATTCCTTCGAGCGGGCCGTTTGTGACGGCCCGCTTTCCGCACTGCGCGCAAGTGTAGAGTTGTCAAATTAATTTAGGGAAGTTTTTTTAAGATACTGGTGTCACTACTCCATTAAACCCAAATAAATTGCACTGGATGCGTCGAGTTGGATCGGAATATTTCCACTTCAGTGGGACGGCCTGCTTGTTGTATTGACGGATGTAGCGCATGAGCTTCTTGTCGAGATCTTTGATGCTGTTGAATATCCCGCGCGTGATGACGTCTCGCTGGATGCGGGCAAACCCGTTCTCGACCTGATTGAGCC
>LELG01000282.1 GCA_001045575.1 Candidatus Burkholderia pumila | reverse complement strand
GCGAAGTCCGTTGTGCTCACCGAGGAGGGGCTGCGCGAATCCGAGTGCCTCTTCAATCAACTCTTCCCTTCCCCCTCTCAAGCAGCAAAGATTGATAATGAAACTGATTTATAACTCATGACACTAGGTTGGCCACTTCATAGGAGACACTATGACAACGCCCCACGGTCTATCGGCTTCAGATGCCCCCGATCTTGCCAAGCAGGAGATCCTGCACCTTGATGGGATTAGCAAGCGTTTTCCTGGTGTCATCGCGCTGGACGGTATAGACTTAGATCTCCGCTTTGGGGAAGTACATGCCGTTTGCGGTGAGAACGGGGCGGGGAAATCGACCTTGATGAAGATCATCAGCGGACAATACCGCCCAGACAGCGGCACGATCTGTTATCGCGGAGAACAAATGCAGTTCGCTTCGACTGCGAATGCTCAAGCTGCCGGCATCGCGATCATCCATCAAGAACTCAACCTAATACCGCATCTGAGCGTTGCCGAGAACCTCTTCCTCGCCCGCGAACCAAAGCGCGGTTCATTCGCATTCGTTGACAAACGAAAACTCAACGACGACGCTAAACGATGTTTGGCGCGCCTCTGTCTCAATATTGCACCCTCTACCCTCGTTGGCTCGCTCTCAATCGCGCAGCAGCAAATGGTGGAGATCGCTAAGGCCCTGTCACTGGACGCTCAAGTCTTGATTATGGACGAACCAACGTCCTCACTAACAGAGTCAGAAACTATCTACCTTTTTCGCATCATCAAGGAACTGCGGCAAGCCGGCGTTGCGATTTTATATATTTCGCACCGTTTAGACGAAATGCAGCACATCGTCGATCGAGTGACAGTCCTGCGCGATGGCCGCCACATCTCAACCGACTATTTCGCTTCACTTTCGGTCAACGATATCGTGACGCGTATGGTAGGGCGGTCGCTTGACGACGCATATCCACCACGGCAATCGATTCCAACGACTGACGTCCTTCTCAGTGCGCGCGATTTGCGTCGCAACGGGGTTTTTGGTCCGCTTTCGTTTGACCTGCGCAAGGGCGAGATACTCGGCTTTGCCGGGCTGATGGGTGCGGGCCGCACTGAAGTAGCTCGAGCGATATTCGGCGCCGATAAGCTGGACGGCGGGACTATTACGCTTGGAGGGAAAGCGGTATCGATTCGCTCGCCGCGAGAAGCCATTCGCCACGGCATCGCTTACCTCTCTGAGGACCGGAAAAAGGAGGGGCTCGCGCTGGCGATGCCGATCGCTTCCAATATCACGCTTGCTAACGTTCGGGGTGTGGCTCCATCTGGCTTTCTCCGCTTCGATGAAGAAGCTCGAATTGCGCAGAAGTACGTTCAGGATCTGGCTATCCGTACGCCGTCGATCCACCAGATCGTGCGTAATCTTTCTGGTGGTAATCAGCAAAAGGTTGTTATCGGTAAATGGCTATACCGCGGCTCGAACATTTTTTTCTTCGACGAGCCGACACGAGGCATCGACGTCGGCGCCAAGTTCGCGATCTATGGGCTAATGGACCGGCTCGCAGCCGAAGGCGTTGGCGTCATCTTAATCAGTTCAGAGTTACCCGAGTTGCTCGGCATGACAGATAGAATTGCTGTTTTTCACGAAGGGCACGTGGCAGCTGTTCTCGAAACTAAATCAACCAATCAGGAGGAGATTATGCATTACGCTTCAGGGCGCATCCATGCTTGAAATGACTTCCGACCATATCCAAGCTGCTAATCGCTCCGCGCAGCAGCGACGCCGCGATCTTATTCAGAAGTTCGCAGCATTAGGCAGTCTAGTCTTTTTGGTGATTGCCTTTTCCCTGACCAGCTCGGCTTTTCTATCAGTCGACAATCTCATGGCCGTGAGTCTTCAGGTAACGTCGATTGCGTATCTGGGGGTCGCCGCAACCTGCGTCATCATCACCGGAGGAATTGATCTCTCGGTCGGTTCCGTCCTCGCCCTTGCAGGCGTTTGCGCAGCGTTGATAGTCAAGGTCGGCGTGCCGGTACCTGCGGCAATGCTTTATGGCGGGCTTATTGGTGCTCTTTGCGGGCTCGTCAATGGAATCTGCGTTACTCGCATGGGCTTGCCGCCTTTTATAGCCACTCTGGGCATGATGCTCGTCGCTCGGGGCATAGCGTTGCAAATCACCGGAGCACGCCCGGTGTCCCACCTCGGTGATTCCTTTGGCGCTCTGGGGAATGGTGCACTATTTCGGATCTCGCGCATCGGCGCCGATGGGTTTCCCGACACGACTTTCCCAGGGATCCCGTACCCTGTGATCATCATGGTTGTTCTATTTGTGGGCGTTTCCGTACTGCTATCAAAAACTTCGCTTGGTCGCCATATTTATGCAGTCGGGTCGAATGCTGAAGCTGCTCGGCTGTCCGGCGTCAACGTCCAAGGCATCAAGCTATTCACTTACGTGCTTTCGGGGGCATTGGCTGGCGTGACAGGATGCGTGTTGATGTCTCGGCTCGTTACTGGCCAACCTAACGAGGGTGTCATGTACGAATTGGATGCAATCGCAAGTTCAGTCATCGGCGGTACGTCGCTCATTGGCGGCGTCGGCACGATCTCGGGCACGGCTATCGGTGCGTTTGTTATCGGCGTGCTTCGCAATGGGCTCAACATGAACGGGGTTTCGAGTTTCATCCAACAAATTATCATCGGGGTGGTGATTCTTGGGACGGTCTGGATCGACCAATTACGCAACCGCAGGCTGTAATGGTTTGGGTTTGCCACTGATAGTCTAACGAAGAAGACAGGAGCGAGACGTGAAAAAATATTCACTAGCTGCAGCGTCAACATTGCTGTTTGCAACTCTCAACACGGGTGCTTACGCCACAGACGGCGAAATCGCGGTGATCGTCAAGACGGTAAACTCCAACTATTGGCAGAACGTGCAAAAGGGGGCGAACGCAGCCATCGCCGATGTCAAGGGATATAAGTTGACCTTCCAGGGGCCTGCCTCGGAGTCCGCGATCACGGACGAGGTCAACATGGTCGTCAATGCAGTAAATCGACATGTCGCGGGCATCGTGCTTGCGCCTTCTGATCCTGACGCACTGGTCCCGGCGATCAAGAAGGCGTGGGAAGCTCACATCCCAGTCGTTCTGATTGACTCGGCCATCTCGGACTCCGGAAAACAGTATTACCAATCTTTCCTGTCCACCGACAATGAGAAAGCCGGCGAGATGTGCGCGAAGGTGCTCATCGATCGAGTAGGCCAATCAGGAAAGATCGCGATTATGTCCTACGTCCCCGGTGCTGGTTCGGAAGTCAGCCGTGTCGGGGGCTTCCGTAAATACATCGTCAATCATTCGAAGCTTCAAGTCGTAGGCCCTTTCTATTCACAGTCACAGATGGCGAACGCTCTCAATCAAACAACCGATGTACTGTCGGCAAATCCGGATCTGAAAGGGATTTTTGGAGCTAACGAACCGACTGCTATTGGTGTCGGTCGTGCGCTCAAGCAGTCTGGAAAAGCAGGAAAACTCGTTGCCGTGGGCTTTGATGGGAATGAAGATTTGCAAGGCTTCGTGCGGGACGGAACCATGCAGGCGATTGCAGTACAGGGATCGTGGCAGATGGGCTATAAGGGCATTCAAACAATGGTCAATGTCATCGAGCGCAAGCCCGTGGCGAAACAGGTCGACACCGGCGTGGTGATGGTTGACAAGCAAAATCTCGACTCGAAAGAAGCCAAGAACGTCCTTTATTAGGCTATTGAACCAATGAACAATGAAATTAGTTCAATGGCCTAGTCACCAGGTGGAGCGGCGAGTTAATTCTACCGATCCACCGCCCTGTAATCTCCGGGTTCACGAATCCACGGTTATCCATAAAAGCACACGAGACACGTGTTTTTCCCCCAGCCGACTCTTGTTTACGGCGCTTGGTTTGGGCTGCTCTCAATTGGGCGGATTATACCGGCCGATGTCGCGCGCTGATGCGTCAGTGGTCGTTGAAGCCGCGTGGAGCGCCGGCATTCCATTCGATACTTCGGACACCGTGCCATTTTCCGAGCGGAGTGTCGGCTAGATTCTGGGCGATTGTCATAGAAGCATCTTTACGCTAAGCACGAAAGTGGGGCGCTTGATGTTTCCCGATGCTAGCGTTAGGCCAGGCGACGACGGTTGGGCCGTACCCCTACCGTTTCGGCCGGAGTTTGATTACTCTTATGAAGGGGTCATGCGCTCATATTGAGGATAGTTTACAACGGCTTGGGATGAATCAAATCGACATGTTTACGTGCACTGACCTGTTCCCCGCGTTTAGTACGATGACGATGTAGGAGTTCGTTCCAGAAAGAGAGGAACGGCAATGAAAAAGCGATTCACCGAAGAACAAATCATCGGCATTTTGAAGGAAGCCGAGACG
>LELG01000281.1 GCA_001045575.1 Candidatus Burkholderia pumila | reverse complement strand
TTCATTGACGACCGCCAGGCTCTGCGCGGCAATACCATGCCATGCGTTTCGAGCCGGCGCCTAAACCGCAGGATGGTCGTTTCGTCTGGAAGACGGGTCATCGCGCCGTCGAGACCCGCGAACTCGCAATACAGAGCAGAGGCATATCGTACAGGGCTTCTTCCATGGCTGGATCCGATATAAAGTTGCGTCATTGCGATGCTTCTAGGTCGTAGCTAATAAAATAGTATTTATTTCTATGCGACATTACGCGCAGTAGTTACGAAGAATTTCCTTAAGCGGCAGTCTGCTTGTATCGCCGGATCGGACGATGTGAGGCGACTACCATAGGCGTTTTTTCGGCGCGCTTCGCAAGCGCCGGGGAAGGCTGCAGCATGGATAGCACCGACAAGCAGGCATTGAAACCGATCAGAATCAGCGCGACGCGCACGGTCGTCGAACTAGGGAGATTGGTCCTGCATCTCATGCCGCTCTTTCTGCTCAATGTCGCGCGCTGTTCATGGCCTGCGCGACACTGATGTTTCTCCTCGGCAAATCCATCAATACGGCGACGCACGAATGCGTCACGTTCGTCGAGACGCTGTATTTCTGCAGCGTGACGGGACTGACCATCGGTTATGGCGATGTGGTGGCGGCCACGCCCGTCGGGCGCATTCTCGTGATCGTCGTCGGATTTCTCGGTGTGCTGATGACCGGCATATTCACGTCCATCGCCGTGCAGCGCGCCTACGAGCACGCGCAGACGCTGGCGCGCTGAGCGTCGATTCCCATCGCGTTTTGCTCCATTCGGGCGGATACTTCGTTCACGCGAAACAACGACGCGGAGAGCGCGATGAACACACTGGACGGTAGCATGGTCGCCATCACGGGCGGCTTCGGGAATCTGGGCGTTGCGACGGCGCGTGTGCTCGCTGCGCGAGGCGCGCGTGTCGCGCTGATCGGGCATGGCGTCGCGGCGAAGGACCTGGCGTTGCCGGATGCTTACGACATCGTCAACGACATCGATCTGAGCAACGCACGCGCGGCGTCGGACGCCATTGCATCCATCGTCTCGCATTTTGGCGGCCTGAACGCGCTGGTGAACGTGGCCGGTGCGTTCAGCTGGGAAAGCATCGCGGACGGCAGCGTGGATACCTGGCAAGCCATGTTCGATATTAACGTGAAGACCGCGCTCAACGCATCGAAAGCAGCGATGACGCATTTCGGCGAAGGCGGGCGCATCGTCAATATCGGCGCGCTCGCGGCGTTGAAAGCGGATGTCGGCATGGGCGCGTACGCCGCGTCGAAGGCCGCGTTAATGCGGCTTACCGAAGCGCTCGCCGGGGAACTGAAAGACAAAGGCGTGACGGTGAACGCCATGTTGCCGTCGATCATCGATACACCCGCGAACCGCGCCGACATGCCCGACGCCGATTCCTCGCGCTGGGTGAAGCCGGAAGAGATCGGCGCGGTAATCGCGTTTCTGCTTTCGCGCGATGCGCAGTGCATCACGGGCGCATCCATTCCCGTTGCGGGCCGCGTTTGAACGACTTCAACGCGACTGAAGCCTGAGCCCTTCGCCGCCGATCCCGCGCGATCCACCCGCCGCAATGCGGTTGCGGCCGTTTTCCTTGGCCTGACACAACTACGCATCGGTGAGATTGATGAACGTCGTCGCGTCGATGCTCTCGTACGACATCGCGCAGCCAGACATAGCCGCCGTCTTTCGTCAGCACGCAGTAGCCTACTTCATGATCCGTGCCTGCCTGCGATTGCGCGACGCAAAAGTTGACGATGGCTTCGCGGTCATCCGGATGCATGCGCGCGGCCCAGTCCTGCACCGTCTTCCACGATGACGGTGCCCAGCCCCGAGCAGCGCTTCGATCTGCGGCCCGATGTAGGCGAATTCCATCGTGGCCCAGTCGATCTTCTACGGAATCGCCTTGGTGGATTCGAGCAGCGTTTTATAGACCGCGTGATCGTCTTCGCCGAGGGTGTATGCGTCCGGTGCGAGCGCGTCTTTGTGGCGGAAAAATGCGGCTTGAAGCGGGCTTTCGGCGTGATCGGTTTTCGGGTTGCTTTCGGAATGGCTCATCGTGGCAGCGAACGAGTTGAATCAGCCGGTTTTATCGGCAATTTCATGCCATTTCTTAAATTTTCAGATACGAACGTTCTTGCCGTACGAAAAGTAGTCGTAACGGGCAAGACAAACAATGAAAAGTGGACATCGATCGAAACGTCGGTCGAATCGGGCAGACCATCCCTGCATCAGGAAACAGTCGAATAATTCCCGTCACAAAGCGTCGGTCTCCAGCCGTCTCGCGCGAATGAAGGCGCGCGAGACGGCTCTTTTTCGTCCGTGCCTATTTATTCAATGCGCACGCCGAATGACACAATACCGGACATCGGTTTGTCCTTCGCTAAAACCGGCGTCGCAATAATCCAGATAAAGCCGCCATGTTCTGATAAAAGTGCCGTCGAATCCCTGCGCCCGTACGCGATACGCGGCGAAGCGCGCATCGTCGATGGTGATGGATTGCACGAGCGCCTGTGCGCCGGGCGCAAGGCCTCGGCGCAAGGTGCGGAAGTAGAGCGGCCAGAACGACTCGCCCACGGCTTCGGACATTTCGATGGAGACAATCGCATCGTATTGGCTGCGCAGATCACGATAGTCGCTTTAGTTCCACGTCGACGAAACCGTCGAGATGTTCGCGCTCGATTCGCTCCACGGCGAACGCATGCTGCGTCTTCGATATCGTCACGGCATGCACGTGAATGCCGAGTCGCATGACACGCGAAGCCGCCACAGCCGATCTCCAGCACGCGCATGCCCGCACGCAACCCGAGCGTCTCAATGATCCGCTGATACTTCCGATGCTGCGTGTCCTCCAGCGACAACCCGGCATCGACCTCGAACAACGCGCTGGAATAAGTCCACGTCGGATCGAGCCACAGCGCATAAAATGCATTGCCGATGTCGTAATGCGCGTGAATGTTGCGCCGGCTGCCCGAGCGCGTATTCGGCCACAGCCGGTGCAGCAGGTTATGCCAGCGTGCGCTCGACCTGCGTTTCATTGCGGATGGCGAGACGCAGCACGGCGGCGGCATCCGGCGTATCGAGCCACTGATTGCGATACGCCTCGCCGAAGCCGATATCGCCCGAGCGCAGAATCGCGCGGCAGGCGAGGATGGTGTCGTTCGTGATCGGCGTAGAGCCTGGCGCGCTTATCAGGTAGCCGCGATGCTCGCCGAAGGTGTTGCGCACATCGGCATATAAGCACGCCGTTCGCCCGCGCGGTAGTGGCAGAACTAGAAGCTCACCGGGTTGAAGCCGCAGCCGAACACGCGCGGAATGGTCAGCAAGTGGGTGGTGCCATCGGCGGGAATGTGCGCTTCGGCGAGCCGCGCGTGCATCCACGGTTCGAGCGCGGCACCATCGCGCGGGCCGTAATCGCGTCGTTGCAGGCCGAGCGGCTTGAGTCTTCGGTCGATGCCGAACCATGCGCACGCCAGTTCATCGAGCCGCGACATATCCACGCGCACGAACACGATCGGATACTCGAAGCGATGATGCGCAGGCCACAAGCGCTCATGCAACACGCCGACCTTGAGCAATTGCGCGCCGTTGCCGTTCATAACGTTGCCCACGACGGTTCGACGCCGAAATCGCGCGCCACGCGCAACCGTCGATTTCAGCCCGTCTTCGTGAAAGCCGTAACCGGTCCACGACGCGCCCGCAAACCATGTGCGGCGCTGGCCCTGGATCGCGGGCAGGCGTTGTTGCGCATCGATGGCGGCGAGATCGAGCAACGGATGTTCGTACCGGTAATGGCCGAGCTCAGTGGCGGGCACGGGTTCATCGACGGGATTGAGCGTGACGATGACCGGCGACGTGAACGGCAGCGGCTGAAGCTGATTGATCAGGTAACTGACGTACACGGGATTCGCCTGCCCGCGTCCGCCGAGATAGTTCCATGCCGCTCACGCGGCGGCGCAGCGCCAGCAATGTGCGATCCGTATGAAGCACCGCAACGTTCTCCTGATAACGCACGGCGGACAGCAGCGCGCGCTCGTCGTGAAGATCGTCGATGAGGCGCAGGCTCGTCGGCACGTGTGTTGCGAAGACGACGGCGTCGAAGCGTTCGGGGGCATTGACTGGCGACAGCCCCGACGTACTGCCGCGTTATCGACGTTGTAAACCGCGCGGCGGAATCGTAAACTACGGCGCATGCAGTTCGGCCGCAAATCCGAACAGTTGCAGCGGCAGATCGAGACCCTCGAGACCCTCGAGACCCAACTTGAGGATCTGGGCGGCCGGGCGCGGCGTTGCAGACGTGCAGCGCGCGCAGGCTAAAGGCGCAAACGCGTCCGCTTCCATTGCAACAACGCGCGAGGCAGCTTCGAGGCATGCACTACCTGCGCATCTCTCGCG
>LELG01000280.1 GCA_001045575.1 Candidatus Burkholderia pumila | reverse complement strand
GCACCGCCATCTTGAATGATGCATCGTAGCGGCTGGACTTCTTGCGGAGTGCGGCACTGCCATGCCTCTTGATAGCTCGCAATCCAGCGGCGACGCACAGAGCGCCCAACTCCATATCGCGCTGCCAGCACCTCTGTCCCAACGCCACCCGCGAGGTACTCATCAACTACTTGCTGCCGGAACTGCTCGTTGTACTTCGCCATGAAAAACACCCCAAAAGGTCAGATCGATGTCCAACTTTTGGGGGCAGTTCAGTGGCGGCCTTTGTCTTGTGAAGCAGCGATCGGATATCAATCGCCCGTATAAACGACTCGATACGGATGCCCGATCTTCTCTCACTCCCTCGCTTCCTGCGCAAGGCTGTAGTCCGTGAGCGGATTGCTTGCGACCCACTCGTTCGGCAGACGCACTTCGAAGCCGACATTCGCCTCTTTCATTTCGATGCAGGGCAAACCGATATCCGTCCGTCGACGCGACAGCAACGCAGCGAGCCGCAAGCAGAACAGCAAGGTCCAGTCGATGCCCCGCATGTGCGCGACCCTGCCCAGCTTGCCCGCGTGCCCGAGCACAAACGCCGCGAGCCGCGACTGATCGATGCGCGAGAAGCCCGGCATATCCGCGTTGCTGGCGATATACGCCGAATGCTTGTGATACGAGCTATGCGCGATCGACAAGCCGATCTCATACAGCGACGCCGCCCACGACAGGAGCATTCGATTCTCTTCGCGTGCATCTTCATCGGGTTCGTCGAGCTGATCGTAGAAGCTGATCGCCAGTTCGTCGATGCGTTTCGCCTGCGCCGAATCCACGCCATAACGCTTCTTGAAGCCTTCGACGGTGACCGTGCGCATGTCCTGATGCTGCGAGCGCCCGAGCAGGTCGTAGAACACGCTGAGGCGCAAGGCGGCGTCCGTCGTATCTGCATTATTCGATGCCGAGTTCCTCGAACACGCCGAGCATGATCGACAAGCCGCCCGCGAGCACCGGAATGCGGTCCGGCTTCAGCGCGATCAGCTTGAGCCGATTCACGTTCTCCGCCTTGATGAGCGCACGCTTCAACCGCTCCAGCCCGCCACGCGAAATGCCGTGCGTGATGTCGGGATCGTTGAAGCTATTCGCTTCGATCAACTCAGTGAGCGCGCGCCGTGCCCGATGAACCGATTGCCTGATCCCAGCCCGTCTGCTTGTATTCGCGCGAGATGATCTGGATTTCGCGCTTGGCGGCGAGTTCGGCCTGGCGCATCGTGTATTCACCGACATTGCCGGCGGGAAAGAAAGTTCGATTGTGACTCACGCAACCGATGTACAAGCTCTCCATGTGAATCGGCGTGTAATGCGAGCCGATGATGAACTCCATCGACCCGCCGCCGATATCCACGACCAGCCGCTTGCCCGCGCTGGCCGGCACCGAATGCGCGGCGCCTTCATAGATGAGGCGCGCTTCTTCGCGGCCCGCGATCACTTCGATGGGAAATCCGAGCGCGGCTTCCGCTTCGACGAGAAAGTCATGCGCGTTCTTGGCGACGCGCAAGGTATTGGTGGCGACGGCGCACACCTGATCAGGAGAAAGTCGCACAGACGTTCGCCGAAGCGCTTGAGCGCGTCTCAGCCGCGCACTTGCGAAGCACAATCGAGCATCTTGTCTTTCGATAGCCCGCCGCCGAGCCGCACGGGCTCGCGCAATGCATCGACCTGGTAAATCTGGCTGCCCGCGGGTGTCTCCTCGACCCGGCCGACGATCAGCCGGAAGAGCTGTTCGATCCGAGATCGACGGCGGCAAGAAGGTGGGGATGTTGGACCATCGGATATCCAGAAATCGTGAGTGAGGGGAAGCACTATCAGCATCGCGTCGAACCGGGCTGCTGCGGCGCACGAATTCTTCTGTTCTATGCCGACTCGAAAGATGCCTCAGGGCAACTGTCGGAACCGCCGGGTGAAGCTCGCCGCTCACGCTAGCGACGCTATCGGATAACTGAGTAGAATTTGTGTCATATTCTTCATCATAGAAAATACACAAAATTGTGAGAACATTCGAGAGTCATTATGCCCTTTCTTCAGAGACCTCTTCCCTCCTGCCGATGTCCATACGCTATTCGCTTTTCAACCGCGAACTGGGCATACTAGGTTTCAACGAGCGAGTACTCGCGCAAGCGGCCGATACTTCAGTGCCCTTGTTGGAACGCCTACGTTTCATCTGCATCACCAGCTCCAACCTAGACGAATTCTTCGAAGTCCGCATGGCGGGCCTTCAGGAGCAAATGCACGACAACCTCGGCGCACTCTCGCCCGACGGCATGTCGCTGCAACATGTCTACGATCTCGTCTCCGAACGTGCTCAACATCTGGTTCATCAACAATATTCGATGCTCGATGACATCGTTCTGCCCGCGCTCGAAATGGAAGGCATCTATTTCCACGGCGCGGAAAGCTGGAACGAACAGCAGAGTGCGTGGGCGCGTGACTACTTTCATAACGAGTTGCTTCCGGTCCTGACGCCCATTGGCCTCGATCCTGCGCATCCGTTCCCGCGCGTGCTGAACAAAAGCCTGAACTTCGTCATCGAACTGGAATGCACGGACGCCTTCGGCCGTCAGGCGATGATGGGCATGCGCACCAGCCGCGGCAACGCGCGCGGCTGGTGCGCATGCCGGAAGCACTGTCGGGTTATCCGCATGGTTTCGTGCTGCTGAGTTCCTTCATGCAGCACTTCGTAAGCGAGCTGTTCCCGCATCTCACGGTGCGCAACTGCAACCAGTTCCGCATTACGCGCAACAGCGAACTGTTCGTCGATGAAGACGAAATCACGAACCTGCGCGTTGCGTTGCAGGGCGAACTGCCGGCGCGGCATCTGGGCAATGCGGTACGGCTGGAAGTGTCCGCGGAGACGCCACCGCACATGATTCGACGTCTGCTCGATGAGAGCCAGTTGAGCGATCGCGATTGTTATCGCGTGAACGGTCCTGTGAATTTCGTGCGATTGATGCAGTTGCCGGAGATGGTGGACCGGCCGGATCTGAAGTTCGTGCCGCACATTCCGTCCGTGCCGAAAGCGCTCACGACGACGACCAATCTCTTCGATGCCATCGATCAGGGCGATATCCTGCTGCATCATCCGTACGAGAGTTTTCAGCCGGTGCTGGAGCTTTTGCTACAGGCAGCAAAGGATCCACAGGTCGTTGCCATCAAGCAGACGATCTATCGCACCGGCACTGATTCGCCGTTGATGGATGCGCTCATGCAGGCCGCGCGCAATGGCAAGGAAGTGACGGTGGTCGTCGAACTGCTTGCGCGGTTTGATGAAGAAACGAATATCAACTGGGCGTCGCAGCTTGAGGCTGTGGGTGCACATGTAGTGTATGGCGTTGTTGGCCACAAGTGTCACGCGAAGATGATGCTGATCGTGCGGCGTGTGTCGCAGGGTGGCAAGATGGTGCTCAAGCGTTATGCGCATCTGGGCACGGGTAACTATCATCCGCACACCACGCGTCTTTATACCGACTTCGGGTTGATGACGTCGGATCAGGAAACGTGTGAGGACGTGCATTATGTGTTTCAGCAGTTGACGGGGATTGGCGGCGAGATTCTTCTGCATCAACTCTGGCAGTCGCCTTTTACGCTGCACGCCAAATTGATCGATGCCATTCGTGCCGAGGCCGAACATGCCCGCGCCGGGCGGCAGGTTCGCATCGTTGCCAAGATGAACGCGCTGCTTGAGCCTACTGTGATTGCGGCGCTTTATGAGGCTTCGCATGCGGGCGTGAAGATCGATCTGATCGTACGGGGTGTATGTTCGTTGAAGCCTAGCGTTGAGGATCTTTCGGAGAACATTACTGTTCGATCCATCGTCGGGCGGTTTCTTGAGTACCATCGCATCTTCTATTTCTATGCCAATAGCAAGAAAGATGTCTATCTCTCCAGCGCTGACTGGATGGATCGGAATTTCTTCCGACGGGTGGAGGTCGCGTTTCCTATCCGCGATCGGCGGTTGAAGCGGCGGGTAATCGCTGAAGGGCTTTCTGTTTGTCTTGGGGATAATCAGTCTGCCTGGGTCATGCAGAGTGATGGATATTATCGGAAGCGGCGGTCCGGGAAATCTATTCGCAATGCACAGTTTGGGCTGCTTACTAAGTTTTGTTCCTAGGATGTTATGTGGTTTTGGGGGCGTTTTGTTTTGTATCGTCTTGTCGTGCAAAGCACCTCTGCTTTCGGGTATTTTTAGGCAGTAGCCGCCTCCCCAGCGCTGAGCTTTACCCCCAAGTCCAGTTGTAATCTGGATCGGAGGATGTTAAGGAAACTCTTCGTAACTACTGCGCGTAATGTCGCTTAGGAATGCTCTGATATTAGCTACGACCTAGAAGTATCGCAATGACGCAACTTTATCTCGGCTTGAACCTGTCAACCAAGCGCACGCGCAAGCGGGATTTTG
>LELG01000028.1 GCA_001045575.1 Candidatus Burkholderia pumila | reverse complement strand
TCATGTCCAAGTGATGACGCGCCCGGCCAGTACATCGCTCCTCGGCCTGTCAACCGATACACCTGCTTTGCACTTCGTCCCATGCAACACCTCCTTGATCAAAGGTGTTGCGACAACCGGTTGAATCTGCCTACGTATCGGCGGCATGAATGAATGACACTGGCGGCAAGAATCGCCCCTTTATTCTTGCGTGACTTCGATGATCTGAAGTTTCGCGTACACGTAAGGCTGTTCGGCGCAGAAGCGCACCGCATGTTCGACGAACGCGCGCACCTTGGCCGGCAGCAGCGCGCATGTGCTATACGCGAGGCGGATATCCGTGGTCGGGCCGACGAGTTCGTAAGCATCGAGCAGGCGCACGAGACGGCCCGCCGCGACTTCGTAATCGATCAGCGCACCGGGGCAGCACGCCAATGCCAAAGCCCTGCAACACCATATCCCGGTTGAACACCGAACTGTTCGACGAGATATTGTAGTTGAGCGGCACGATCACCTCTTCCCCGCCGATACGAAACGTCAGCGCGGGCTTGCGGATGGACGACGAAATGGCGACGAAGCCGTGATCGGCGAGTTCGGACGGATGGCGCGGCACGGGATGAGCATCGAGATACGCGGGGCTTACGACCAGCACTTGCGGAATGCTTTCGAGTTGCCGCGTAACGACCGTTTATCCGTCGTCAGTATGAACAGCAGGACGATGGCGAGATCGTAGCCTTCGCCGACGAGATCGACGGGCCGCTCGGTCAGCGTCACATCGAGCAGCACATGCAGATGCGCGCGCCGGAAGATGGCAACGAGCGGCGCGTAGCGGTTCATCATCACCGTCGTATGCGCGACGAGTCTGAGCAAACCGGTCGCTTCGCTCGCGCGATTGGACGCCCGTTCTTCCATCGCCTGAAGTTCGTCCAGCAGGCGCGAGCAGTCGGAGAAGAAGCGCTCGGCGGTTTCGGTCAGCGAGATTTGCCGCGTCGTGCGATTGAAGAGCCAGAGCCGGCTGCCCAGCCGCTTTCGAGCATCACGCCGGTACTGCCGAGCATCACCTCGCTGCCCGCCACGACCGGCCTTCTTCGCGCTTTCAGCATGAGTCCGGACACCGCGAACACGAACAACGCTGTCACCAGCGCCACTCCGATAACCACGCTCAGCGGAATGCCGAAGCCGGGAACGTCGGTGTCGATCAGCATCAGCGCGCCGATGGCGACCGCCACGATTCCGCCTATACCGAGCGTGCCGAACGTCGACAGGAAAATCTCTGCGATCAGACAGCCGATGCCGAGCACGACCAATCCCAGTCCGACATAACTCATCGGCAACAGTTGCAACGCGAACAAACCGACGAGCAGGTAGATCGCGTCCGCGACGCCCGGTAGTACGAAACTAGGATTGGCGAACTCGAAGAAGAACAGGCCGTAGATGCCGACCATCATCAGGATCAGCGCGATGCCCGGGTCCGTGATGGTCGCAAGAAAGCGGCTGCGCCAGTCGGGATGCAGCACGATGCGCGGCGCGTCTTTCGTGGCGAGTGTGGTTGCGCCGAACTTGCGGCCGTCGAGCCTGGCGAGCAGAATTGCGCGAGGCCGCGGATATAGGCAGCGGCGCGTTCAGCGAATTGAGCCGCCGCGTCACGCTTTCCGCGATCTCCTTGCCGTATAGATAACTGTTCGACAACCGGCAGCGCCCCGCAATCCAGCAGCTATTGCCGTGTTCGATGCGGTAGTGCGCTTCGTCGAGCCATTCCTGTTCCGTCTCGACGACCGGGCCGCGCGGCGCGGCGCAGTTGGCGATGGCGTTCGAGACGTGGTGCAGGAACGGATCGTCGCCGCGATTGACTTCGGCTTCGCCGGCGTTCGCTTGCAGCGACGACGCAATGGTCAGCACGATAAGCAGACGTCGCTTCTTCATGGAACTTGTCCGATTGGCGTAGTTCATACTATCCGAACGCTTCCCCCCTGCCACGAGACCGCCATGAAACAGGCATTGCATCACATCACGGTTGAGACCGGCTCGCGCGGTCTGCATGAAGTCACGTGCGAGATCAAGCGCTGGATCGATCATCAGCACATTCGCACCGGCTTGCTGACGCTGTTCTGCCGGCACACGTCCGCTTCGCTGCTGATTCAGGAAAACGCTGATCCTGACGTGCACGCCGACCTCGAACGCTATTTCGAAGTCGTCGCGCCAGAGTCGCCCGGCCGCTCGCTATGTTCACGACGCCGAAGGCCCCGACGATATGCCTGCCCACCTGCGCACCGCGCTGACGACCGTTCAGCTTTCGATCCTCGTCGAAGCCGGGCGCATGGTGCTCGGTACCATGGCAAGGCATTTACGTGTTCGAGCACCGGACCGCGCAAGATCAGCGCGAACTCGTCTTGCATCTGATCGGCAAGTGACTTACTATACGCTCCGCGTACATTTCGGGAGCAGAAGATGGGCCAACAACAAACAATGCTTCGGGACGCCATGCGGCGTCTTAATATGACGCGGGATGCGTTCGCATCGCGCATCGGCGTATCGCGGCGAGCACTCGACACGTGGCTGCTGCCCGACGACTCGCCCGAATCGCGCGCCATGCCGGAGATCGCCGCACGCTATGTCGGCGAAATTATCAACAGCATGCCGGTTGCCGGAGGCTCTACGCAAAGCGTACATCACCCGATCGATTTCGAAGGCCGTCCCCAACTGGTGTCCATTGACCAGTTTTCGCGCGATTCTGTCGAGGCGCTGTTCCGCGTAGCCGACATGATGCAGCCCATTGCGCGCCGCCGGAAAATCACCCGCGTGCTCGGAGGCGCGGTGCTCGCCAACCTGTTCTTCGAGGCCAGTACGCGTACGCGCGTGAGCTTCGGCTCGGCGTTCTGCCGTCTCGGCGGCTCCGTGTGCGACACGACCGGCTTCACCTTTTCGTCGATGGCGAAAGGCGAATCCATCTACGACACCAGCCGTGTCATCAGCGGCTACGCGGATGCAATCGTCGTGCGTCACCCCGAACAAGGTTCGGTTGCTGAATTCGCACGCGCGACCAACATTCCCGTCATCAACGCGGGCGATGGTCCCGGCGAGCATCCAAGCCAGGCGCTGCTCGACCTTTACACCATTCAACGCGAGTTTTCGCGGCTCGGCAAGATTGTGGACGGCGCGCATATTGCGATGGTGGGCGATCTGAAATATGGCCGTACGGTGCATTCGCTCGCCAAGCTGCTTTCGCAATACAAGGGCCTCAAGTTCACGCTCGTCTCGCCGCGCTCGCTGGAAATGCCGACGCACATCATCGAGTGGATTGCGCGCGGCGATCATGTGATCGAGCAAACCACCGACTTGCGCGCGGGCCTAGCGGATGCGGACGTGGTGTACGCGACGCGCATCCAGAAGGAGCGCTTCGCGGACGAATCCATTGAAGGCTATACGCCGGGCTTTCAGATCAATCAGGCGCTCGTCGACGAAGTCTGCGGACGCGACACGCTGATCATGCACCCGCTTCCGCGCGACAGCCGCCCCGGCACTAACGACCTCGCCACGGACCTGAACCACGATTCGCGTCTCGCCATCTTTCGGCAAACTGACAATGGCATTGCAGTTCGCATGGCGATCTTTGCGACGCTGCTCGGCGTCGAACATCAGGTTCGCCATTCGATGCGCGACGCGACATGGAAACCGCCCTCATCCATTGGCCCGGACGATGCCGTGTTCCAGGGCTTCGATTGATGCGATTTTTATACGCGCCGCTTAAGTCTTGACGGCACGTTAATGCGGTCCGGCCTATGCTACTTCTCAGAACAACGAGCAGAAGCACGATCATAGATATGTAACTCGCGTGGGCGGCAGGCCACAATAAAAAAACTGCGTGTCAGCGCGAGCGCATCCGCGAACTGTTTCATTCTCCGCTCGGGCTTTACGTACGTCAGTGAGGCGGAGCGCGACGGCTGCGCGTTGCGGCTTGAGTTCGATGTGGCGAGCGAGGGATGTGAGGTTCACGTTGCGGGCGTTGCGGTGGGTGATGCCGGAGGTCAGGGTAAGTGGGGTGACGCCGCGCGTGTTTGCGCGGAGGGAGATGCCCCGGGCTGAGCACTGATATCGGCCTCCAAGCAATCAAGCGATTTTCCTATCCGGCGAACGAACGGCCTCATCTTGCGAATGTCTTCGGCGGACAACTCCTCATATGTGTCCGGATCCAGAGCAATTCCTCGGTTGATCGTTTCGTCTTCCTCGTCCGTCGGCATGATAGATCGCGGGAATGGTTTGGTCATCTTCAAAAATCCACTTGTCGATTGTTCGGTTCACGCGCAGCGTCAGGCACACAGCGCCACGCGTAAAAGATCAGCCATTGACCACATCTTGCAAAGGCCAATTACTTCTTCCGGCGGAGGAAAGGTCTTAGTACGACCCGCGGATCTGAAAGGTCGAACATGTCTGGGTCCAGTTTGATTCCCCGCTGAATCTCCGCTTCCTCCTCCGGCGTGTTGAGTACGTAGTTGCTCGATACTGTTTGCATGGAAATTCCTGTCCCTATTGTTCGCGCGACGCAAACTGATAATGCGCAGCGCCTGTTCCCTCAGCGTGAAAACCACGCAGAAAATCCGTCCTTGAATGGGCCCAGGTGCAACTTTCCGAATTTCGCCGTATTCGCGGCGATCGTCTTCTCAGCAAACCGCCTCGTCCCATGCAATCTCGCGTGCAACATCAAGCGAAACGCCGGGCTAGGCCCGGTTCATTGAGTCTTTGAATAAATCAAAAGTTATTGCGACGTACATTGATTGTGGTTGCGAAAAGTTGAAGTAACAAGATCCAAAAAATCCGAAATTCGGATATTTAATTCCCCATTCCGAACTAATTCGGTGTCACTTCACTCTTCTTCAACTCAAGAGAAAATTCACTTCAGCCGCTCGGCTATCGCACACGTGTGATCCTGCAACTCTTCCGACGATGCCCAATTCCCCGGCCCCACGTGATCGTTCAGAAGAAGGAACGCAGGTGCGCCATCGCGACGAATTTGGACGGATCGGTGTGGCCAAGATCGGCATCGTCGATGCGCATTGCGCTATACACATGCCCGCGCATCCGCACCGGCAGCGGCGCCCATTCCGTATCGATCGACGGTCCGAGTTCGCGCAAAGTCAGCACCACGTCCTACGCCAGACAATCGATATGAATATGCAGTTGATTGTGCGTGCGCCTGCTCGCGGAGTTGGTCGCCAGCGACATCTCATCGCGCGGCAAGGTGCAGCCGAGTTTCGCCTCGACATAGGTGCGCGACGCCCACGCATCGCGCCAGTAATTCGGCGCATCAGATTCGAGCAGCAAAGGACTTTCGATGCCGCTCACGCGCGCCGTCGGAATCAGCAGATATTGCGCGATGCCCACGAGATCCTTCAGCATCGCGTAGCCGACCGCGAGATTCGCCTCGGCGCATTTCTTTCTGACCGGCCCGCCCGCCTTTTGCGGCAGGCTTGCAGTAGTCGTGGACGATTTTCCATAGCGCGTTGGGATTCGCGGCATTGGCGGGAAGCGGGTGGAAGATGAAAGCGGCGAGGGCCGTGGCAAGCAGGAAGACGTTTCGCATTGGCAAGGGTCCGGTCGCGCAAAGTTGAGCCAGCGTGCCGGATTATGCTTGCAAAGTCCTGACGATACCCCGCGCATCTGCAAGCGCGGAGCATCGTCAAGCGACAATCAGGCCGCGCGTTCCACCGGATGCGGCTCCTTCAGCTTGTTGGCCACGCGCGCCGCCTCGAAGTACGACCCATTCGGCGGGCGCTTCAGATACTGGCCCGCGCCGCGCGTGAGCGTGTGCATCGCCACGCCTTGCACGGTCATGCCTTCGAACACGTTAAAGTTGACGGTTCTGATGACGCATCTTAACAGAGATCGTCTTCGTCGCGTTCGGATCCCAGACGACGAGATCGGCATCCGCGCCCACCTGCACCGCGCCTTTTCGCGGATAAGAGGTTGAAAATCTGCGCCGCATTGGTCGATGTCACGCGCACGAACTCATTCGGCGTCAGCCGTCCCATGTTGACGCCGTGATGCTACAGCACCTCCATGCGATCTTCCACGCTGCCGCATCCGTTCCGAATCCTTATGGAATCCTCGCGCCCCATTGCCTTCTGCGATGCGCAAAACACGCAATAATCTGTCGCCGTCGTATGAAGCTGGCCCGATTGCAGCCCGCGCCACAGCGTTGCCTCGCGGTGCTCGCTCGTGCGGAACGGCGGGCTCCTCACATGCGCGGCGGCACGCGTCCAGTCGGGATTACGATACACGGATTCGTCGATGACGAGATGCCTCGGCAGCACTTTGCCGAACACGCGCAAGCCATCCTTACTCGCTTTCGCAATCACATCGACCGCATCTTGCCGACACATACACGATATAAAGCGGTACGCCTTCGACTTCCGGCGGCCGCGACAACGGATGTTCCGGTCCTCTGAAAAACGAGCTTGCCGTTTTCAGCGTGCACGGCCGGCAACGCACCGCGTTCGAGCGAACGCGTGAAGCTATTCACGAACACTTCGTCATCGGCCATGATCGCGTTCTTGTAGACCATGAAGTGCTTGAAAATCGACACGCCATGCTCATGCACGAGCAGTCCCATGTCTCGATGCACGGACTCGTCCCACCACGTCACCGCCACATGAAACCCGTAATCCGACGATGCCTTCTCCGCCCATCTGCGCCATTCCCTGAACGCATCCATGAGCGGTTGTTTCGGACTCTGAATCACGAAATCGATGATGCTCGTCGTGCCGCCCGACAACCCCGCCGCCATGCCCGAATAGAAGTCGTCGCTCGCGGTCGTGCCCATGAAGGGAAATTCCATGTGCTTATGCGGATCGATGCCGCTGGGCATCACGTACTGGCCGCCTGCATCGACAATCTGCGCATCGGCGGGCAACTCCAGATCCTGACCGATGGTGATGATCGTGCCGCCCGCCTGCGGGTCCGCGCACAGCACATCGGCGCGATAAGTGCGGTCCGCATCGATGACGGTGCCGCCGCGAATCAGTGTTGGCATGAGCCTTCCTCCATTCTCCGATGTCATGTGATTTACGCGCTCAGCAGGTCGGCGCGCGGGCTGCCGCGAAGTTTCATCCACGAACCATAAACGAGCGCCGTGAGCACGAGGCCCACAAACCATGCGTACGTGTACAGCGTGTTGAAGAACGCAGGCACGCCTGGAAACGAAGCGGGAAACGCCGTATGCAGAAAGTCGGGCAGATTCGGCAGCACGCCGATCACCAGCGCCACGATCGCCGCAATATTCCAGCCGTTTTTGTACGAGCACTCGCCGTTTTCATCGAATAACTCGCGATGATCGAGTTGCGTGCCGTTAATGAAGAAGTAATCGACGATCATGATATCGGCGACGGGCCCGAGCAGCACCGAATAGCCGACGAGCCACGTGAAGATATAGCCTTGCGTGGTGGCGAGAATCTTCCACGGCATCGTCACAATGGCGATGGTCGCGGTAATCATGCCGCCCGCGCGATATGAAATGCTCTTCGGCCAAAGGCTCGAAAAGTCATACGCCGGCCCCACGAGATTCGCCGCGAGATTGCAGTACATCGCATCGAACGTCAGAATAATGAGCGCGATGCCCACGCCGATACCCGCCATGCGGCTCGTCATATCGATAGAATACCAAGTCGTCTGCCATAGATCACCACCGTCGCCGACGTGACCACGACCGATATCACGGATAGAAAGGCCATCGGCGCGGGCAGACCGATCGACTGGCCGATGACCTAAGCGCGCTGCGAACGTGCAAAAGTATGTAAAGTCCGGAATGTTGAGGGCGAGCGTCGCCCAGAAGCTGACCATCGCCGTGAGACCGGGCCAAACGTGGCCCAGAACAGGCCTTCCTTCTTGCCCCCCCGCGACGAATTGCGAAAGCGCGGACCAGCTTTCGAGCCAGCGGATCGAGTCCGTGTGCTGTACACGATGAAGTAAATCTGCAGGGCCCAGAACACGAGAAAGCACGCCAGCTGGCCGAGCGAGATGTCGAGAAACGGCAGCGACGCGCTATGCAATGCGTTGCCAATCAAGATATTCAGAAGGGTATAGATGGCGCTGCCGCCTAATCACGTTTGAATCCCGTACCAGCCACACGCGAGGATGGCCCGCAGCAATGCCGGAAATTTCGCGCCCGCGTGCACGATCAGCAGCATCAGCACGAGCACGATTACATTGCCGAGCAACACCGTCACCACCGCCTGCCACGGCGACATGCCTTGCTCCGTCAGACCGGCCGCAAACATGTACGACGCGATATTCATCGCCATGCTATTCATCGCCATGCCGACCCACAGCGCCGCGAAGTGGTACCACTTCCACGTGCGTTGCACGGGACCGGTCGACGCGAGGTCATCGTTATATAAGCTGCTGCACTAGACATCGTGCGCTGTCTGTTGCTTCATGGATTGCATTCTGGTTGAGTGTGCAAGGATTTACACCGCTTTCGCGACCTCTTTCGCGTCGACGCGCGCAGGGTTGTTCGGATGCGTGGTCCAGTTCGCGTATTCGCTCTCATCGACACGTTCCATCGTGATGCATTGCTCGACGGGGCATACGTGCATGCACAGATTGCAGCCGACGCATTCGGCATCGACCATTTCGAAATGACGCTTGCCGTCCTTCTCTTTCAAAATGGCCTGATGCGACGTGTCTTAACATGCGATATGACATAGCCCGCACTTGATGCACTTGTCCTGATCGATGTACGCCTTGATGTCGTACCTAAGATTGAAATGCTTCCAATCCGTCAAGTTCTGCACGGCGCGGCCGCGAATCTCGCCGAGCGTGGCGTAGCCCTTTTCGTCCATCCAGTTCGAGAGGCCATCGGCCAGATCGGATACGATACGGAATCCGTAATGAATAGCAGCCGTGCACACTTGCACGCTGCCCGCACCCAGCACCATGAACCTCGGCGGCATCGCGCCATGATGAGATGCCGCCTATGCCGGATATCGGCAAATTCGGCGTCTCCGGATCGCGTGCGATTTCCGCGACCATGTTCAGCGCGATGGGTTTGACCGCCGGTCCGCAATAGCCGCCGTGCGCGCCCTTGCCATCGACAGCGGGCATCGGCGCCATTTGATCGAGATCGACCACGACGATGGAGCTGATCGTGTTGATGAGCGACACGCCATCAGCGCCGCCCCAACACGCTTCGAAGGCGCGACTGACGTTATAAGCCTTGTCGGTCGGCGGAGCGGACGAAAGCTAGAACGGATTGGGCAATGTGATAACGGCGATGTCGCAGCGAAGATTGGCCATATTATTTAGTTTCACTAATCGTCTTTGATAGCGGTCAGCGCGAACGATGCATCGATGGACGCCGCCACGAGCTTGCTGTTCTGGACGGCCTGCACCGTCAGATCGAGTCCTTCGTGTGTGGCGCAGTCGCCGCCGATCCAGATTTTGGCAAGCGTTGTCTGACGGTTATCAGCGTTTGCCCGATAACTTTGAGCACTATGTCGGCTTCGATCACGAAGCGTTCCGCATCACGCTCGAATTCGACGTCGGTCACCTTGCCTTGCTCGCCGATCAATCGCACGGGCTTTGTGTGCGTGACGATGCTTACGCCGTTCGTCTGTGCGAACTCGCGTTCGGCCCATGTCGCGCTCATGTCGCTTACGCCACGGCGATATGCCATCGTGACCGACAACGTGCCGAGCTTGCGGCTTTGCACGGCGGCATCGACGGCAGTGTTGCCACCACCGATCACCACCAAGCGACGTCCTGCTTCGACGTTCACAAGATCATCCGCCTGATGCATTCGCTCGCTGAAATCGACCGCCGTTCATCACGCCTTCGAGCGCTTCGCCTTCCAGGGCCAGTTCACGCACCCCCGGCCAGACCAAAAGCGATAAACACCGCATCGTATTGCTTGCGCAACTCATCGAGCGTGAAATCGCGCCCCAGCGACATGCCTGTTTTGATCTCGATGCAGCCATTCGATCTCGCGCTGCGCGAAGTCTTCGACTGTCTTGTATGCGGCGATACCGTATTCGTTCAAGCCGCCTGGCTTGGCGCTTGCATCGAAAATCACAGCACGATGGCCTGCCAAAGCGAGTTTGTGAGCGCACGCCAATCCAGCCGGTCCCGCGCCAATGATCGCAACCCGACGCCAAGTCTCTTCTGCGCGTTTGAACAAAGGCTCGGCTTTCGCCATCGCCCAATCGGTCGCATAACGCTGCAATGCACCGATCTTCACGGCTTCGTCGCCTTCGTGATTGCGGACGCAGCTTCCTTCGCAAAGAATCTCCGTCGGGCAAACACGTGTGCACACGCCGCCTAACGGATTCGCGGAAAGAATATCGACAGCCGCGCCCTTCAGATTGCCGTTGCCGATCTTGCGGATAAAGCCGGGAATATCGATCTACGTCGGACACGCCTGAATGCAGGGCGCATCGTAACAATAGTGACAACGGCTCGCGGCGGCAGCGCTTGCATCGAGCAGCGGCGCAATATCCGCGAATTCGCACGCGAGTTGATTGGCTTTGTTTGTCATGCACGTTCCAGCATCGCGTGAAGCAGGACTTTTGCACCGGCTTCGATCCATTCGATCGTCGCGTTTTAGATCTCGTTATGGCTGATGCCATCGACACAAGGCACGAATACCATCGATGTCGGTGCGACCTGCGCGAGATAACACGCGTCATAGCCCGCGCCCGACACCATGTCCCGATGCGAATAACTGAAGCGCTGCGCCTCCGCACGCACGGACGCGACGCACGCGACATCGAATCTGACCGACTCGTAGTAGAAGATTTTTTCTAGTTCGGTTTCCAAACCAATTTGGCCCGCGATACGTTCGACGCCTTCTCTTAGCGCGGCGTCCATGCGGGCGAGCACGGCATCGTCGGGGTGGCGGAAATCGACGGTGAAGAACACGCGGCCCGGAATTACGTTGCGCGAGTTCGGATGCACCTGCATCATGCCGACTACTCGAAAGCGTTTCCGGCTACGTGCTGAAAGCCGCGCAACGCCCTGACCTCACGATCGCAGTTTTGGAGAAGCGGCGCGGCAAGGCGGCTTCTCCAAATCCGGCCATCCATCGAGGAGGTCTCATGAATCAGGCTATCAATGTGGTCGGCGTGTATGTGGACGATCAGGACGAAGCGCTGGCGTTTTACGTCGGCAAGCTCGGCTTCTCCGTGCATACGGATGTGCGCAACGGCGCGTATCGATGGCTGACGGTGCAGCATCAAACACGGCTCATGCTCCGACATGGCGGGCGTATGCCGAATCTCCGCCGACGGCACCGATGCCTCGATCCGATACTCCACACGCTGCAACGGCGCGGTCACCATCAAATATTGGTTCGGCGTAGTGGTCGTGAAATCCTGCCGCGCATACTCAGGCGCAAGCGCGGGATTCACATACCGCTCTTCCATCTGCACAGACGCATCGTTCTCGAAATGCAGCACGCGCGAATGGAACACGGGACTGCCCGCCGCAAGCTGCATTTCGATGGCGAGCGCATCATCGACGATGGACGCGCCCAGATGCAACACCTCCGCGCGATACCGATGCCCGCGCGCCGCGATTGCATCGGAAATGCTGCGAATCTCGACGAGCGTGGACGAATATTTCGGCTGCGCGGAGCAGGTGCCCGCGCCCTGCACGCGCGTCAGCACCTGCTCCGCCGTCAGTTCGCGCACCGCACGGTTCACCGTCATGCGCGCGACCTTAAACTCACGCGCCAGCTCGTTTTCGGAGGGCACCAGATCGCCCTCCTTCCATTCGCCGACGTGAATGCGCCGCAGAATGTAGTCCTTGATTTCCTGATACGACGCCGGCGTGCTCATGCTTCCGACTCGAACGCGAACGGACTGTTGTGCTTCACAACTTCCCCATCCTACACGAGTGCCGTGATCGCGGCAATGTCCGGCACGCTGGTTTTGTGCGGCGCGCGCAAATTGACGCCCTGCGCCGTCGCGAGCAGTTCGATGGCGAGAATATTCGCCGTATTGTTGGCGATGTCGCCGAGCTTGCGGGCCGCGAACGTGGCCATCGACACATGGTCTTCCTGATTCGCCTATGTCGGCAGCGAATGCACCGACGCCAGATGGGCCAGCGTCTTGTTCTCCGAGGCCAGCGCCGCCGTCACATGCGCGATCATGAAACCGGAATTCACGCCGCCGTCGCGTACCAGGAAGGGCCGCAGGTCGGACAACGGGCATCGATCAGCAAAGCGATGCGCCGCCAGTGCGCGGATTTCCGCCACCGCGAGCGCGAGATTGTCAGCGGCGAAAGCAACCGGTTCTGCGTGGAAGTTGCCGCCCGACAGCAGTTTGCCCGTGTCCGGAAAGATCAGCGGATTGTCGGACACCGCGTTCGATTCGATAGCAACACGTTCGCCGCGTGGCGCATCTGGTCGAGGCACGCGCCCATTACCTGCGGCTGGCAGCGCAGGCTGTACGTGTCCTGCACGTTCTCGCAATCGACGTGCGACAGATTGATGCCCGAGCCCTTCAATAGTGTGTGCGATACGCCGCAGCCGCCTCGATCTGGCCGCGATGGCCGCGCAGTTCGTGGATGCACGCATCGAACGGAACAACGGAACCGGCGGCGGCATCGACCGACAATGCGCCCGCGACGAGACCGGTGCGGAACAAGTCTTCGATTGCGAACAGGTTGTACAGCGCCAGCGCCGCCAATGCCTGCGCGCCGTTCAGCAGCGCCAGGCTTTCCTTCGCCTGCAAGGTCAGCGGCTTCAGGCCCGCAGCGGCAAGCCCGTCGGTGGCGCTCGCGCGTTCGCCTCGAATCATAACTTCACCGATGCCGAGCAGCACCGTCGTCATATGCGCGAGCGGTGCAAAATCGCCCGATGCGGCGACCGAGCCCCTTCACCGGAATGACTGGCAGCACGTCGGCATTGAACAGCGTGATGAGCGGCGTCGATGACCTCGCGGCGGATGCCCGAATGGCCACGCCCGAGGCTCGACAGCTTGAGCGCCATTAACGCTGCACGACCGGGCGCGACATCGGCTCACCTACGCCCAATGCGTGCGACAGCACCAAATTGCGTTGCAACAGTTCGAGCTGATAGGCGGGCATTGCGTACTGGCGAGCCGCCCGAAGCCCGTATTGATGCCGTACGCCGGATCGCCCTTGGTGGCGATCGCGGCGACGGCCTGCGCGCTCGCTTCGATGGCGGCGTGGCTCGCGGAATCGAGCGTGAGCGGGTCCGAGCCTCGCGCGGATGCGGCGCCAATGCGGCAACGTGAGCTTGCCGGGCGTAAGCGTAATCATGGTTCGCCCTGTCTATACAAGTTCAGACGCAAGTCTGAACGTGCCGTTCAGGCGAAACAAGGCGATTCGCGGAATTTTCCTAATGCAACCCGCGCCCTGTCTAGACAGATTACAGTTTCTTTTCCATCACGGCCTGCCTGAAGCGCTCATTACGCACGACCACGCTGCGCGCCAGCAGCAAAGTGAAGCCGCACACTTCGAAAAACGTTTGCGCGATCAGGCTGGAATAGGTGTGCAGCACGGAGATTTCCGCTGCTCCCGCTTCGGTTTCCACGCGCGCGAGTAGCGCCGTGGCCACGCCCTTGCGCTGATGCTCGGGATGCACGAACAGCATGTCGATCAGCCAGTTCGATTGCATATCGATGAAACCCGCAATCTCGCCTTGTGAGATTGCGACCCATGTCGGCCGGCTCATGCGCGCGATCGCCCATTCGTCGCAGTCGACCTGCGCCACGCTTTGATTTGCGGCTGGGTGTAGTCGATCGATGCGATTTCGCGAATCGAACGCTTGAACAGTTCGATCAGGTTATCGAGATCATCCGCCCGGTAGGGTTTAATTTCGATAAGCGGAAACTCGGGCTGCAGTAAACATAAACCGCGCTCGTGCGCGGTGAGGATGCGTTGATCGCGTGGATGAACGCGGAAAAGAGATGGGATGGGATCGTAAGCGCAAATCGTTCGCATCGCGAAGCGAAAAGAGGCTGAACGCGACCGGAATGCGTACGTTCAACTTGCCACCGCGACGGTAGCGATGCCGAGCGCGGTCATCAACAGCGACGTGCCCACGTGAAGCGCGATTTCACCGAGCGCCCAGCCGAGCCGGCCTTGCTCCAGATGCGCAACCACTTCGGCGGAAAACGTCGAAAACGTGGACAACCCGCCCATCAGGCCGGTGATGATGAACAGACGCCACTCGACAGAGATATCAGGAAAGCGTGCGAAGAACGCCACCGCCACACCGATGATGTAGCCGGCAATCACATTCGCCGCAAAGGTGCCGAGCGGCAGATTAGGAAAGACGCCATTCAGGCGCAGCCCCAGCACCCAGCGCAGCAGCGAACCCAGCCCGCCACCGACTCCAACGACGATGATCGACATGTACATCAGTCAGCAACTTTTTTAAGATTTAAGCTCCGCGCCGGAGCCGCTCGATCAGCGCGCTCTTGCTTCGTTCGACGATCCAGCCTTTCGCATGCTGCACGTGCGTCGCCCATGTACCGTCTCGGCGTTCTTCCCAACTGCCCGACTCGTATCCATCGATGATGAGCGAGCCGCGCATGACGCATTGCGGATCGGTCGGATCAAGGCCCGCGTCGTCATTGTGTTCGAGCTTTTTATGTTGTGCATGGACATCGCCTGCTGTCGTTTGTACGGAGCGCACCCCGCAAAATTCATCATTCTAACGATACTCGCCGTCGTCATCGCACAGGAATGAGATTGCCGACGGACATCGATCGATCATGCACAATACTGGACCGTCGTTTTCGCTGCGCTCAATCATTTAAGTATGAACTTAGATCTCCTGCCCGACGCACTGCAACAGCACTGGCCAACCCATCCGTGGGCGCAGTTCGCGGTGGGCATCCTCGCGCTCGCGCTGGTCGCGCTCTTTCTGCAGTGGGTCGTGGCACGCATCGTGTTGCGCATCGCGCACCGGCTGCTCGTGCTCGCCGGCCACACCGCATGGGATCAGGCGTTCATTCGCCGACGCGCGTATCACCGCGTCTGGTATGCGGTGCCGTTCGCGGCGGTGGCGCTCGGTATCGACGAAGTGCCGCACATCGGTAAATGGGTGGTGCCGATAGAACGCGTCACGCACGGCGGCGCGTGGGTCTGCGTATTTCTTGCGACGGGCAGCGCGCTGTCGGCCTGGCAGGACGTCTATGCATCGAGCAAAGAAGCGCAAACGCGGTCCATCAAGGGCTATATCCAGATCGGCAAGCTCGCGCTCGCGCTGGTATGCGGCGTGCTCGTACTGTCCATTTTCATCGACCGCTCGCCGCTGTGGATGCTGTCAGGTCTCGGCGCGCTGTCCGCCGTGCTGCTGCTCGTGTTCAAGGACACGCTGCTGTCGCTCGTTGCCAGCACGCAACTGACTTCGAACGACATGCTGCGCATAGGCGACTGGATCGAGATGCCGCAAGCTGCCGCCGATGGCTTCGTGAAGGACGTCGCACTGCATACGGTCAAGGTGCAGAACTGGGACAACACGGTGACGACCGTGCCGACGTACAAGCTTTTTTCGGAGAGCTATCGCAATTACCGACAAATGTTCGAATCGGGCGGGAGGCGCATCAAGCGGACCTTGCGCATCGACGTGCAATGCGTGCGATTTCTCACCGAAGACGAGACCGAACGCCTCATGCGCTTCCGTCTTCTGCACGACTATCTGCAACAGAAGCAGACCGAAGTGGAACAGGCGAACCGCAATCTCGGCGAACTGGCGAACGAGCCGGCGAACCAGCGGCGGCTGACCAATATCGGCACGTTTCGCGCGTATGGACTAGTCTATTTGCAGCGGCATCCTGAAATTCGGCAGGACATGGCCATCATGGTCCGTATGATGGAGCCGGAGTCGCAAGGCATTCCGATCGAAGTCTATTGCTTCACGGCAACTACCGCGTGGACGCAATACGAACGCATTCAGGGCGATGTCTTCGATCATCTGTTGTCCATCCTTCCAGAGATGGGCTTGCAGCTGTATCAAGCGCCTTCCGGCTCGGATTTCTCGGGCGTGGCGGGCCGTTTGCGCGGCGAGATGCCCACGCTCTGACGCGCTTGCGATATACGCGCGAAAAAATCAGGCAAGAAGCGTCCAGAATTGTGTATTCACGCATGGCGCGCAGATTCTTAGGATGACGAAAAGCTTCGCGCGCGCAACCGAATCCCTCGGCATGCCGCGTACGAGCGTGTCGACGACCGTGCAGCAAATCGAAGCGCTGGTCGGCGTGCAAATGCTCACTCACACCACGCGCCGCCTGAACTTCACCGTCGATGGCACCGCCTACTACGAGCGCTGCTCGCAAATCCTCGCCGATATCGATGAACTCGACTCCGGCTTCCATGCGGGCGAAGAACGGCTGCGCGTCGAGATGCCGGAACGGTCGCAGCGTCGATCGTCGTGTCCGCGCTGCCGGAGTTTCACGCGCGTTATCCGCCGATCGAACTGTCGATCGGTATCAGTTCGCGCAATATCGATCTGGTCGGCGAAGGCGTCGATTGCAGCGTGCAGCTCGGCGAATTGCCCGATTCCGGCCTGATCGCGCGACGTCTCGGCGTGCTCGAACAGGTGACGTGCGCGAGTCCCGCATATCTCGAAAAGCATGGCGTACCGGCATCGCTCGATGAACTGGCGGATCACATCGCCGTGAATTGCGTGTGCGACAAGAACGGACGCCCATCGGATTTCGATTTCGACGTGAACGGCGAATCCGTCACGATGAAGATGTGCGGCTTCATCCAGGTCACCGATTCGACGAGCACGCGTATCTGGCATGCGGACTCGAAGGCCTCGGGTTGATTCATCCGCTGCGGATCGCGGCGCAGCCGCATCTGCGCTCGGGACAGCTTCAGGAAATGATGCCAGAGTTGAAGTCGCCGCTGCTAAAGGGGTATCCGTGGCGATTCTAAAGAGCCGCCAGGCGACGCCGCGCGTGGTCCGCTTCGTCGCCCACGATGCATCGTACCGTAACTTCATTCAGGCGCATTCCATGCTCTCGCTCATCGCGCTCGACGTGCGCAATCACGAGCAGATGCCGGACGAGCCGTCCTGGCTCGCACTTGCAGGCAAGCGCCTGATCACCGCTTCTTCAGAGAATCGCCGCCGCGTGCGCGATAAGCCGCTCGGCGGCGTCCATCAACGGAATTGCAAAGCCGTACGCGTCGCCTTCACGCGCCGAAAACGTAAATAAGGTTTGCACCATCTTTTTAGGATGACTGCGCATATAGAATGAGAATGCGTGACGAATTGCGACCGTTTTCGGCGCATATGCATTAAAGGATCGTCAGTCGATGAGTATCAATCTGGTCCAGGCCGTCAATAGCGCGATCGTGCGGCAACTCGCCTCGCGCACCACGCCGGGGCTCTCGTCGCCACGCTGATGGATCGCGCATCGCTTGCGCCGGGCGCGCGCTCGCTGCATTCGGTCATCATGTTGCCGGAGACGAATGCGTATATCGTCGATCAGCTCGACAAGCTCATTTCTACCACGGGCGGCCCCTCAAGCATCTGGAAGCCAACAGCCATTTGCTGTATGCGCTCGCATCCGGCCAGCGCATGGACGCGCGCTGACCGATACCGTCTCTGCTGAAACCGGCGTGCCGACGCAGGCAACATCCGCGCTGGCGGGTGTCGTGGCGGCGACGCTGTTCAGCATCGTCAAGCGGCACTTTCTGCTGGCGCAGTGTGGCATGCCGCAATTGCCGATGCTGCTGCGCGATCAGGTCGCGGAAATCAAGGCGTCGCTGTCGAACGGCGTCGCCACGGCGATCGGCGTGGGCAATACGGAAGGCTTCACGAATAGCATCCAATGCACGGCTGGATGCGGTGAGTTCCGTGCTCGAAGAGCGGCAGGACGCGGAGATGCTCTCTTCGGCCACTGCCGCCGATTCCGCCGCGCGAGCGCCCACTCCCGCCGCCGCGCCTGCTTCAGGTGCCGTCCAACAGGCGAAAGCGCCGGTTCTCTCGTGCCCGCGCGTGCGTCTGTACGAAAGCCCGCGCCGAAGCGCTCGAACAAATGGATCTGGCTGCTGTTCACCGTGCTCGCCGCGATCCTCGGCTTCGAGTATTACCACGGCTTCACGCATGGTGATTCGGTTTCGCTGAACGCGCGCCTGAAGTTTCTGCGCCGGTTGCGAAGAGCGATGCGCCTGCGTCGGCGGTGACAGCGCCGTTGGTTGCAACGGATGACACTGCGCCGGTCGTGACGTCATCGGTGGCGGCTTCGGGTGCATCGTCCGATCCGGCACCGGCCGCAACGGCGACGCCCGCAGCCAGCGCCAGCAAGGATGCGGAGCTCGGTCTTCAGCGTCAGTCCGGCTGGCGCGCCGTCCGGTCAGGCGACCGTTAGCACGGAAGCCGAAAAGCAGGCATTGATCGACGCGCTGTCACAACGCTTCGGCAAGGGCAAGGGCTACACCGCACAAATCACCGTTTCGCCGGATACGCGCACGGCCGCGTGGCTTTCGTGCCTGACGGACTTCATTCCGCTGATGGACGTTCCCGGCGCGGAAGTGAAAGTGACTGGCTCGAAGGTCGAACTGAGCGGCGCCGCAGCCGAGGGCAAAGGCTGGACGAATCGTCTGAAGGCGGCGCGCGGCAGCATGTTCCAGGTCGGTTCGTTCGATGTAAACGGCGCAGTAGCCAGCGCGACCGAATCGTTTCGCGGCGCGATGAAAGCCCTGCTCGCTACCGACGACGCCTGCTCCGGCAACAAGCTGACGAAAGTACTCGACATGCAAGTGGTCAACTTCGCGCGTTCTAGCGCGATGGTTCCCGAGAACGCCTACTCGAAGCTCGGCGCTACCGCGCAACTGTTGAAGAACTTGCGCGGCGAAAGGTTCGATGGTGAATCTCGAAGTGGCGGACTACTCGGATTCGGTCGGCGTGGCTTCCGCCAAGCTGGAAATGTCGAAGGAACGCGCGCAGGCCGTGCGCGGATATCTCGTGCGCGCGGGCGTGCCGTCGCAGACGCTCACCGCTGCCAGTTACGGCGATACGCATCCCGTCGCCGACAACATAACCGAAATCGGCCGCTTTGCGAATCGCCGCATCTAATTCGTCGTGAAGTGACCGTGCGCTGATCAGCGTTTCAAAAGACGAATGCCGTCGCTGCGACGAACCTTCGATCCAACCGTTCGAGCGGATCGCCTTCAGCAAGTAGCGGCGCTCGCCCGTGCCGCTCATCTCCAGGCTCGCCATCGCTTCCCTTCGATGCCAGCGCCTGCAGCGCGCCCCACGCGCCCGCTTCGAAAGCGTCGTTCCAGTAGCGAATCTTGTACTCGGCCTTTTGCAAATCGAGCATGGCGCGCAGGGCGGGATTGGCGCGCATGAAGTGGCTTCGGCATCGATCATCTACACGAGGCGCGTGAGAAAAACAAAAGCACGAAGATGCCGAAACCGGCGATGACCCACAGCACCGGAATGAACATCGAATACGGCAGCGCGAACGCGGCGGCGAGCAGCACGAGGCCGGTATACTGCATGATATGCGCAGCTCGCGCCGGAACAGTTGCTGGAACAACGCGGCCGTCAGCAGGTAATACGCGGCAAACGTGATTTGCCTGAGCGACGTCAGATATTCCGATGGCAACATGCGGCCGAGCCATTGCATGTCCCAGCCCATGGCGTTCGCGCACAGCCGCAGATTGCCGACGAGCCACACCGCGAATATCACGTACGTCCATTCGTGATTGATGATCGCCGCCACGAAGACGAACACTGCGAGCGTGAGCAGACCGCCCGCGATCAGCCCGAGCTTTCCTGAAAGTCGAGCGATGAATTGCCCAAGCCCTGACAGTCCCATGCGAAGGCATTGACCTGCGCCGGTCCCGAATAGGTGCCGGGGCAGAGAAGATTCTCCGGCTGCTTGAGCGCGCCGGCCAGGATGAAGAAGCCCACCTTCACCGGCTTCATGTCACCGCTGGTGGAATCGCAGTCGGCGATGCCGAGCGAACGCAAGGTGGTTACGTCCCAGCAGGCAAGCGTTTGCACATGACGCGACGGTAGTTCCACGGCCGTCTGCGATTGGGCGCTCATGACGGGCGTGGTGAAACTGAACCACACGGGCTTCTCGGAAAGCCGTGTGCTGTACATGTTGACGGGTTGAACGCCGTTGAGCGCTTCGAGCGCCTGCGCGGGCCGAAGCGTATCCGCGTGATCCGCGATGACGCGCATAGCCAACGGTAACGCGCCACGCGATTCATACGGGCGCGGCAAAAATAGAGCGTGGCGATGGTGTCCAGCGCGATCAGGAAAGGAACGGCACAAAGCGCATCGTCGATCCACGAGCCGTTGCGTCCCAATCTCGACAAGGTTATTGGAATAAACCGACGCCATACCTGGAATTTCCCCGTTTGCGCCGCCTGGCTCGGAAAGGGTTAGGCGCGGTGAGGCAGCGCCGTGAAGGCCCCTGCCTCGCCGCTTTTGGCCAACTGGACCGCTCCGAGGTCCGGTTTTTTTGTGCACCGCGCATGCGCAACAGCTTGGGGATGCGAGTTTCCTGTCCAACCTGATGGTGGTAAAGGACTAGCGAAATGCAAGGGCGTCGTCGTGAGGCGGGGTCTGAAGGAAGCGTGTACCAAAGCCACGACC
>LELG01000278.1 GCA_001045575.1 Candidatus Burkholderia pumila | reverse complement strand
GAGTAGATCCTCGCTCGGGCGGGTATCGGGCGCGGCTTCGTCGGTCGTTTTCGGCGGCTGTGAGGCGGTCATTTTCGGTGGGCGCCCTCGTGGTCGAGGCGCTAGCACGTCCATTCCGCCGTCATCATACAGGCGCTCCCACCTAGGCTACGCTACCGGCATCCCGGATATCGAATACGGCCGTTACCTGAGCGTACGACAGCTCATCGCGCCACATGCGCTCAAGCACCGCCATCTTGAATGATGCATCGTAGCGGCTGGACTTCTTGCGGAGTGCGGCACTGCCATGCCTCTTGATAGCTCGCAATCCAGCGGCGCCGCACAGAGCGCCCAACTCCTATCGCGCTGCCAGCACCTCTGTCCCAACGCCACCCGCGAGGTACTCATCAACTACTTGCTGCCGGAACTGCTCGTTGTACTTCGTCATGAAAAACACCCCAAAAGGTCAGATCGATGTCCAACTTTTGGGGCAGTTCAGATGAAGACTTTTTCGTGCGCACTCGGCGCATTCGGGCGAGGTGATTTACTTCCCATTCGAGTTATAGCTCGAGCCATCGCCACATGCAGCAGCCGTGGTCGATACGGACAGCGCGATCAACCCTATCAGGCTAACTATCAGAGTAAGAGTAAAAGTAGCCGTGAATTTCCGCAATTAAGAAGGCTCCTTAGCAAAGGGAACTTCAGTTTACTGCCGTTAATTTTGATGTACAAGAGATTCACGCGATTGAATCTCTTCATTGCAAGCGCCCTTCAATGGGATAAACGAATGCAAATGATGATCGTGGTCAAACCGTCTCGCGTTCCGCTCTTTCGAAGACGGGAGACGGGACATTCTCCGGGAAAGCGTTGTCCGCTACCGATCGGCTCGACAAGAAAAATCGACGAACGCGCGCACTGCAGGGGCCATGCGTTGCCGCGACAAAAACACCGCATAGATCTGCGACGACGGAAGAGCGTCCAGCCCGGCATCACCTGCGACAACTGACAGCTTCTGAGCGGTGCGCCGTACATCATCTCGAGCAACGCGGCGATGCCGACGCCGCGTATTACGGCTGGATCATCGACAGATCGGCGGTAACCAGACGCGGCTCGTGCTCGAATTCGTGGCGCGAGCCATCCGGCGCGATCAGTCAATATACGTGGCGACCATCGGCGGAAGGCGTGTCGATGGGTGTCGTATTGCGCGAGTTCGGCGGGCGCCATTGGTGGAGCGTTGGGCTTGAGCAGCGAAGGCACGGCCACCACAGCATCTGCTCCGTACGCCACAACGGCCGCGCGACCACATTCGAGTTAGCGGGCGGCTCGGAGCGCACGCGTAGGGCGACTCGATCGCATCTTCGAAGAGATCGACTACGACGCGATTGGTCACGCGCAGCACCACCTTCACTTCCGGAAAACGATGCATGAAGTCCGGCATCACCGCCGACAAAAATGTCTGCGCGATGGTCACCGGCACGCTCACGCGGGTGCCGTGCGGCGAGTCCCGCAGGCTCTGCACGACGTCGACGGCGGCGCGCGCTTCGGCAAGCATCACCTGACAATGCTGATAAAAGAGTTGCCCCGCTTCGGTCAGCGCGAGCTTGCGCGTGGAGCGCCGCAACAAGCGCACGCCGGGCAACACCTCCAGTTCCGACACGGGTCGCGACAGCCGCGACTTCGAAATGCCCAGCATGCGCGCCGCCGCCGAAAACCCGCTGTGCTCGACGACGTGCGAGAAATACGATCAGATCGTTTAGATCGTGCGAGTCGGTTTTCATGGGTTGCTCGTAGTTGGCTTTTGGATTCGTCGTTATCGCCAGCGGGATAATCCATTGCGCCGCGACGTCTTTTACCCTGAAATTTACCCTGAAATTTACCCTGAAATTCGGTCCCTATTATCTCTGTGTTTCAAATTTAGCGCTATTCCCTGCCAAATTCGGAGGACAACAAGATCATAAGCCACTCCATTTCCAGCATCATTCCGGCCATCCAGACCGTCGAAGGCGGCGGTTTCGTCGTGCATCGCCCGTTTCCTACACGCGTATTGATGGACTTCGATCCTTTCCTTCTGCTCGATGAAATGGGTCCGGTCGATTATGCGCCCGGTGAGGCGAAAGGCGCACCGGATCATCCGCATCGCGGCTTCGAGACGGTTACGTACATGCTCGAAGGCGAATTCGGCCACAAGCCGCTGGCCACGCCGGCACGCTGCGCCCAGGCGACGTGCAATGAATGGATGACCGCGGGCGCGGGCGTCGTACATAGCGAGATGCCGGGGAGAAGTTCATGCGTCGCGGCGGGCGCGTGCATGGCCTGCAAGCTTTGGGTGAACCTGCCGCAGCGCGACAAGATGATCGCACCGCACTCGCACTATCAAGAGATTCCCGTCGGCTGGCATTCCGGTCGCAAAAAGCGATGACGGCAAGGTTAGCGTGAAGGTCATCGCGGACGAGGCGCTCGGCGTGAAGGCGGCAATCGAAACGCGCCCGCCGATTCTCTATCAGCACTTCTCGCTGCAACCGATCGAGCATCGCGTGCCGAAGGATTTTCGTGTGTTCGCGTATCCGCTTGTCGGGCACGGGGCTGTATGGCCCCCGCATGCGCAACCGATCCGCGCGCAACAGATGGTGCTATTTAAGGAAGACGGCGACACCATCACCCTCGCCGCCACCGATGAAGCTGTCGAAGTACCGCTGAAGGAACCCGTCGTGCGCTACGGCCCGTTCGTGACGAATACGGAAGACGAGATTCGTCAGGTAATCATCGACTATCAGGCAGGACGCATGGCGCGATCACGCACTGAGCGTGTAGCGTGTTGCAGCGCATCGCCGGATCGAAATAAAGCGAAACGGCGCGGCAGGAACGGATGCATTGATCGTCACAATAACCGTTTGAGCCGCGCCGTCTTTTCATTTCTGGAACCACGAATGTCCGCACTGACCGTGATTGCAATCAGTAGCGAAGCAAATTTTCAGGTCCGTCTCGATGGCGGCACGCACGAATGGATCGCCGAACCGGAAAGCCTCGGCGGCGGCAACAAAGGACCGGAGCCCGCGTCACTGTTGCTAGCGAGCCTCGGCGCGTGCACGAATATCACGCTGCGCATGTACGCGAAGCGCAAGGCGTGGCCGCTTCAGGCCGTGGGCGTGCAGGTGTCGATGAAGAGCGCGGCAGAAGGCACGGTCATCGACCGGCATATCACGATCACCGGCCCGCTCGACGACGAACAGCGGGAACGTCTATTGCAAATCGCCAACGCCTGCGCGATGCACAAGGTACTGTCCGGCGCGATCCGCATCGATTCGAAGATCGATCAGGGAACGCGCTCGTGAAGGCAACGCAAACATTTATCAGGAAACCGCCGTTTTGAATTTCGAACATCTGATATCCAGATCAACGATCCGCTCAACCCGCTCGTCGAGTCGCTGGCGCACGAGCAGTTTTGGCAAAGTCTCGTGCTTCGCGCCGAGCAGCCGCAGCTGTTCGTCATCGGCCTCGATAGCTGCGACATCCTCTCGCGCGACGGCGATGTGATGGAGCGCGAACTGCACTAAGGCCAGGCGACCGTGCGCGACCGCGTCACGCTGACCTTCGGCGATAACGTGCGCTAAGTCATCCTGCCGACGGCGGAGATCGTGAAGTCGGCGTATCGGGAGTCGGATATCGACACCGTGCGGCTGATTCGCCAGTGCGCGCACGGACGCCACGGAACAAGATCCGCTGAATTGAGCGTTGTTTCGGACTGCTGCGGTGAATGATTCGCCGCAGCATGAAGCGCGGCTATCGGAAAGTACGCGTCGATGGGAAAGTCTAGTTAAAAAAATAGGAATACTTATCATTTAATATAGGTTCATCAAATCAACGAACGCACTCTTCACCATGAGCGACACGCTGAGAACTTCGACGATCCGCCTGCGCTGCCACGCCACGCGCGATGCCGCGATCACCTGTCCGAAGCGAAGGCGGCAGCCGTCACGACGGTGCCTGCATTGACTGAATCTTCTCCAGTTGCGACGGATGCGAATGCAAAACGCCAGTTATTACGTAGCGATGCCCTGCTGCAAGGACGCAGCCACTTGAGCATCATGCTGGGGAGACCTACCATTTGCGCGCGACGCGTCTGGTCTGGGCAAACCAAACTGATACTGACGAAGTAACGTAACGCAAAGAACACGCAGTAAGTACCGAGTATTGTGAGGACCACCTCTCCGAGAGGTGTTTGGCCTTAGCCCGCGAGAATGACTTGCACGCGAGAATTTAGACCCCTTCGTGCAAACACTAGCCAGTCGTCGATAGCAAGCGAAGCCGCTTTTTTGGTTCCTGCCCGTGTTTCCCGATGCGTTGCATCGGATCGGCATAGGGCACGGCCGTAAGGCCGTGCCCTATGCCACACTACCCGGCATGGGAGTCCGCACCGGGCGGTTCGGGAAGTTGAGTTGAGGTTATGAGAGTCGAGGGACGCCCAGTTGATCAAAGTAAGCAAGGTTCAGCACGCTGTTGAGCAACTGCCCA
>LELG01000277.1 GCA_001045575.1 Candidatus Burkholderia pumila | reverse complement strand
CAAGCCGTTGCTAATGCACTGAATTCCAGGCCCCGGAAAACGCTTGATTGGAAGACAAGCCTTGAACGAATATCTAAATCTGTTTAACAATCCAATGTTGCGACGACGACCGGTTGAATCCGCCCAGTACCAGATGTCTGCGTATCGCTGCCTACTGCAAAAACGAGCGCTGACGCAGAGCATGTCACGCAAGGGCAACTGCCTTGACAACGCCGCTATGGAAAGTTTCTTCGGAACTCTGAAATCCGAGTTCTTCCATTTGAGCCGACTCCGCGATCTCGATGAGTTGCAAACTGGCTTGGCGCACTACATCCACTACTATATCACGACCGCATTAAGTTCAAACTAAAAGGGCTGGGTCCTGTGCACAGGACCCAGCCCAATCAACCCTAGCTTTAATAAACGGTCCAACTTTACGACGGGATCAATTCAATTGACATGGGGGTTTTGCTTTGCGACCCGCCATAATAGCGTGCCGCGAAAAGAGGAGGACCTTGGTGCCCAAGAGAGGACTCGAACCTCCACGATGTTGCCACCGCTAGGACCTGAACCTAGTGCGTCTACCAATTCCGCCACCTGGGCAAAGATGCATGTTACTGCTTGAATCTGGTCAGTACGTCAACAGCATGAAATACAATTATAGCGAGTGCAACGAGCCTGTCAAGTGGTTTTGTTTTTCGCCGATTGACGCAGCGCGCGATGGCCTCATCGGCCCGAGTTACGGCCTGCAAGGCCCGTGGCGCCTGAAAAGCGGATGTTAGAATAATCTGAACGATGGCATCCGTCACGCTTTTGCAAGCCGCACAGCCGAGTCAGGATTGCGGCAATAAAGTCCAGTCCAACGAGAAGAAATCATCGACAAGCCCTTGAGCAAATATCCGTATCCGATTCCCAGCCGCGAAGAGATTCTCGGCGTGCTCCGCACGAGCGAGACACCGCATGCCGCAAACGACATTGCCGAAGCGCTGTCGATCAAGCGCCAGGAGCGCGAAGGATTTTTCAAGCGACTGGCAGCCATGGAACGAGACGGCCAGATCCGTCTCGACAAACGCGGTCATTATCAGCTCACGCATCCATCGAATTTCGTCGCCGGCCGCGTGCAGGGGCATCGCGATGGCTTCGGCTTTCTTATCCGCGATGACGGTCAGGACGATCTCTTCCTGCCCAACGGCGAAATGCAGAAGGTCATGCACAATGACCGCGTGCTCGCGCGCATCGTCGGTTTCGACCGGCGCGGACGGCCGGAAGGACATATCGTCGAAGTCACCGAGCGTGCCAACAAGCGCATCATCGGGCGGCTTATCAACGAGAACGGCGCGCTGATTCTCGTGCCGGAAGACAAGCGCATCGGCCACGATATTCTCATCATGCAGAATCCGAAGAAGGCGAAGGTCGGGCAGGTGGTGTCCGTTGATCTGACGGATTTCCCGAGCCGCCATTCGCAGCCGCTCGGGCGCGTGGTCGAAGTGATCGGCGACATCGACGATCCCGGCATGGAAATCGAAATCGCTGTGCGCAAATACGGCGTGCCGCATCAGTTCAGCAACAGCGCGCTGGCTCAAGCCGCCAAGCTTCCCGATGAAGTGCGTTCGGCGGATATCCGTCATCGCGTGGATTTGCGGGATGTGCCGCTGGTCACCATCGACGGCGAAGATGCGCGCGATTTCGACGATGCCGTTTATTGCGAGTCGATCGCCGTATGCCGTGGTCAAGGCTTTCGTCTGCTGGTGGCAATTGCCGACGTCTCGCATTACGTGCGTCCGAACGAGCCGCTGGATATCGACGCGCTCGACCGCAGCACGTCGGTCTACTTCCCGCGCCGCGTCATTCCGATGCTGCCCGAGAAGCTCTCGAACGGCCTGTGCTCGCTGAACCCGGACGTCGACCGATGCGTGCTCGTGTGCGACATGGTCATCACAGCGCACGGCGAGATCAAGGCGTATCAGTTTTATCCGGGCGTAATGCATTCGGCGGCGCGGCTGACTTATACCGAAGTCGCGGCGATGCTAACCAACACGAAGGATTCGGAAGCGGCGAAGCGCGCCGATGTCCTGCCGCAATTGCAGAACCTTTATGGCGTGTTCAAGTCGCTGTACGCCGCGCGCCAGAAACGTGGCGCGATCGACTTCGATACGACGGAAACGTATATCGTCGTGAACTCGCAAGGCAAGATCGAGCAGATCGTGCCGCGGCATCGGAACGATGCGCATCGGTTGATCGAGGAATGCATGCTGGCGGCGAACGTCTGCGCGGCGGATTTTCTGAAGCGCAACAAACATCCGGGTTTGTATCGCGTGCATGCGGGGCCGACGGAAGAAAAGCTGGAGAATCTTCGCACGTTCCTGCGCGGCGTGGGTTTGACGCTGACCGGCGGCGACAAGCCGCACGCGAGCGATTACGCCGCGCTGATCGCGCAGATCCGTGACCGGCCCGACGCGCAGATGCTTCAATCGATGGTGCTGCGTTCCATGCAGCAGGCCGTGTATAGCCCGGACAACATCGGCCACTTCGGTCTGGCTTATGAGGCGTACGCGCACTTCACGAGCCCGATCCGCCGCTATCCCGACCTGCTTACGCATCGCGCGATCTATGCGATCTTGCAGAGCAAGAAGTATCTGCCGGAAGTCGGGCACGATGTATCGCTCAGCACGGGTTTGACGAAAGCTGCACGCGAAATGCAGAAAGCCGACGACACCGCGCGCGGACGTTCACGCAACAGCGTCGCGATCTGGGAAGAACTCGGGCTGCATTGCTCATCGAACGAACGTCGCGCCGATGAAGCCTCGCGCGATGTCGAAGCCTGGCTCAAGTGCTATTTCATGCGCGACAAGCTCGGCGAGGAATACGGCGGTATGGTGAACGGCGTGACGTCGTTTGGCATTTTCGTGCAACTGGATTCGCTGTTTATCGAAGGGCTCGTGCATGTCACTGAGCTTGGCTCGGACTATTTCCAGTACGACGAGATCAAGAACGAGTTGCGCGGCGAACGGACGGGCATTCGGTACCGGATGTCGGATCGCGTGCGTGTGCAGGTGAGCCGCGTCGATCTCGATGCGCGCAAGATCGACTTTCGCCTCGTGGGCGATACGCCGGTGAAGCCGCCTGTTGCGCGTGGATCGGCGGGGCCGCGTATTCGTTCTCTGAACGACGACGAGATGCCGAGCACGCGCGCGCAGCGGCACGCAGAAGGGCGCGCGACGTCGGCGGCGCAGGGACTGCCGGCGCACAAGAAGCGTTAAGTTGTTTTCAGATTGAACTATGCACGCGGTCCGATGCAGGCGTTTCGAACCGCGTAATGCTTTTCAAAGGTTTTGGCCATGTCACGTCTCAAGGTTTTATACGGTTTTCACGCAGTGATGGCGCGGATTCGCGCGGATGCATCGTCGATCGAAGCGGTGCTTTACGACGCCTCGCGCAAGGATCGGCGCATGCAAGATTTCCTGCGCTGCGCGAAGGAGGCGAGCGTGCGTCTCATCGCCGCTGATGAACAGCGGCTTTGGGGGCTTGCGGGGAATCTCCAGCATCAGGGCGTGGTGGCGCGGGCGAATAATTTGCCGCTGGCGCAGAACCTAACCGAGTTGCTCGATGGCATCTCGGGCACGCCTTTGCTGCTGGTGCTCGATGGCGTGACGGATCCGCATAACCTCGGTGCGTGTTTGCGCGTTGCAGATGCGGCGGGTGCGCATGCCGTGATTGCGCCGCGTGATCGGTCTGTGGGGCTAAATGCCACTGCTGCCAAGGTTGCGAGCGGCGCGGCGGAGAGCGTGCCTTATATCACCGTGACCAACCTTGCTTGGGCGTTGCGTGAGCTTAAGGACGCTGGTGTCTGGGTGATCGGGACGGCGGGTGAGGCTACGGCCTCGCTGTACGAGACCAAGCTGGATGGTCCTGTGGCGATTGTCGTTGGCGCTGAAGGGAAAGGCATGCGCCGCCTCACACACGAAACCTGCGACGAAGTCGTGAGTATTCCGATAGCGGGGGCGGTGGAGAGCTTAAACGTCTCCGTGGCTTCTGGCGTGTGTTTGTTTGAGGCGGTGAGACAGCGGGCGGTGAAGAAGTAATTGTGGAAGCGCTCAAGATCTTCCTAGAACGCTTAACGCCCGCTCATCGCAGTGCACTGCAATGGTTTGCTGATCGCAAGAGCGAGGAGGTTGCCTGGCCGAAGCCCTTGCCGGGCGGAATCCTACTCGTCAACAAAGAGGCAAAGGCATCTACAAACCCCGCGACAGCGATTACGCGCTTAGCGTTCGTGAATCGCTGAAGAGCCCTTACGCCGATCGAGAACCTGTCCACAATGCCGATGGGTCTGGAGCTACGAGTACTTTCAAGAAGGGCATGATCCTGCCGAGCGTGACCGCGAATACACCAATTTTAGCGTTGCTAGTCGGTTGAACCATGTAGAATTGCACTGGATGCGTCGAGTTGGATCGGAATATTTCCACTTCAGTGGGACAGCCTGCTTGTTGTATTGACGGATGTAGCGCATGAGCTTCTTGTCGAGATCTTTGATGCTGTTGAATATCCCGCG
>LELG01000276.1 GCA_001045575.1 Candidatus Burkholderia pumila | reverse complement strand
GTGTCCAACGATCCCGACTTTGAGGCCAAGGCGGCCGATGTGATCGGCCCTGTACCTGAACCCACCATTGCATGCGGCGGTGTTCTGCGTGGACGAGAAAACGGCCATTCAGGCGCTTGATCGCAAAAACCGGATGTTGCCGCTCTGGCCCGGACGCGCCGAGAGTCATGGCTTCGAATACAAACACGAAACGGCCACCTTGAGCTTGTTTGCCGCGTTGAATGTCGTCACCGGCGAAGTGCTGGGCAAGACTGCTGCTCCACGCCATACCAGTGTCCAGTTCGTCGCGTTTCTCTGCGAGGTGGTATCGGCGCAGCCCGCCAGAAAGGAGCTTCACGTGATCTGCGACAACGTGAGCAGCCACAAAATCGACGCCGTTCAAATCTTTCTGGCTAACCATATGAACGTCTCGATGCATTATACCCCACGTACTCGTCATGGCTGAACCAGGTCGAGCTGGGTTTGCCCGCATCCAGCGAGATATTATCACGCGCGGGATATTCAACAGCCAAAGATCTCGACAAAAAGCTCATGCGCTACATTCATCCGTCAATACAACAAGCAGGCTGTCCCACTAGAAATGGAAATATCCGATCTAGCTCGACGAATCCAGTGCAATTCAATTCATCTGGTTCAATGGACTAGTGCGTGAAAAATAATTCGAAACGGTTTAGGATGAAATCAAGCCTAGTCGTTTCGATTGAGCGCGCCGAAATGGCCAAGGCTTTTTGACTTTGGCGAGGAGGTAGCATGGATATCTACAGCAGTTTCGCGAACCGCTTCGAAAAAAACCGTGAGGAGGAGTTATCGCTCGAAGAAGTATCTCGCGCTCTGCAAGGAAGATCCTGCCACATACGCAACAGCGGGCGAACGCATGTTGAAGGCCATCGGGGAACCGGAGAGGGTGGATACGCGCCTCGATCCGCGCTTGTCGCGTGTGTTTGCGAACAAGGTCATCAAGGTGTATCCGGCATTCCGCGAGTTCTACGGAATGGAGGAAGTGATCGAGAACGTCGTGTCGTACTTCAGGCATGCGGCGCAGGGTCTGGAAGAGAAGAAGCAAATCCTGTATCTGCTGGGTCCAGTTGGCGGTGGCAAGTCGTCGATCGCCGAACGCCTGAAGCAGCTCGCGGAACGTGTGCCATTCTACGCGCTCAAGGGCTCGCCTGTGAACGAATCGCCGCTCGGTCTCTTCGACTATGACGAAGACGGCCCCGTGCTCGAAAAGCAATACGGCATTCCGTGCCGCTACCTCAAAAGCATTCTCTCGCCGTGGGCGGTCAAGCGCCTGCACGAGTACAACGACGATATCCGCAAATTCCGCGTGGTGCGCTGTTATCCGTCCATCCTGCGCCAGATCGGCATTGCCAAGACGGAGCCGGGTGACGAGAACAACCAGGACATCTCGTCGCTCGTCAGCAAGGTGGATATCTCCGCAAGCTCAAAACCTATTCGCAAGACGACGCGGACGCATACAGCTACTCCGGCGGCCTGTGCCTGGCGAATCAGGGCCTGCTTGAATTCGTGGAAATGTTCAAGGCACCGATCAAGGTGCTGCGTCCGTTGCTGACGGCCACGCAAGAAGGCAATTTCAAGGGCGCGATCACGACACCGGCGAAAGCTTCGATCGCGCGGCATTGAATGCCGAGCTGGAGAAGATCGAGAAGCCTGCGGGCATCAGAGTAACCCGAAGGATTTCCGCAACAAGATCGTGAACTTCGTGTTACGTGCGCGTGCTGTCAACGGCGGGAAGAATCCGGCGTGGATCAGCTACGAGAAGCTGCGCGTGGTGATCGAGAAGAAGATGTTCTCCAACACCGAGGAACTGCTGCCGGTGATTTCGTTCAACGCCAAGGGATCGGGGGAAGAACAGCGCAAGCATGAGAACTTCGTGAACCGCATTGTCGCCAAGGGTTATACACCGAAGCAGGTGCGTCTCCTGTGCGACTGGTATCTGCGCGTGCGCAAGTCGTCGTGATGAATTGATGTAAGCTCTGGAACGTGCCCGATGCCGCTTCAGGCTCGACGATTGCAAGGTCACGGGTTATTGAGCGGCATCGCGGGCAACTTGCGAGGAGCCGTCATGCTGCATGTTGAGCACGGGCTCGCGCAACGCCTCGCATCCTCGCCAATAATGCGGGAGACTGCTGAATGTGCTGCACCAGATAATTGACCGCCGATTAGCCGGTAAGAACAAGAGCATTGCCAATCGCGAGCACTTCCTGCGTCGCGTCAAAAGTTACATTCGCCGTGCGGTATCCGATGCGGTGCGCGATCGCAGCATCAAGGACATCCAGAGCACGCAGAGCATCACTATTCCCAAGAAGGACATCTCCGAGCCGTCGTTCCGTCACGGGCCGGGCGGCAAGCGCGAGTACGTCTATCCGGGCAACGCCGATTACATCCGCGGCGACAAGATTCCGCGTCCGCCGGGCAGTGCGGGCGGCGGCAAGAGCGCGAGCAACGAAGGCGAAGGGCAGGACGACTTCGTGTTCGAACTGTCGCGCGAAGAGTTTATTCAGTACTTCTTCGATGATCTCGAGCTGCCGCGCCTCGTCAAAACCCAACGGTTCGCCGTGCCGACGTGGAAGAACGTGCGCGCCGGCTAGGTGGCGGAAGGCACGCCGAACAATATCGATGTGGTGCGCTCGCTGCGCAGCGCGCTGGGGCGTCGTATCGCGCTGGATTTTCCGCTGGCAGCGCAGTTGCGCGAGATGGAGCGGCAGCTCGAACAACTGAAGGAAAGAAGGGCGATCCGGAAGATATTGCGCGGCTGGAAGCGGATATCGTCATCATGCAGGGCCGGATTACGTGCATTCCGTTCATCGATTCGTTCGATCTGCGCTATGTTAGCCGTGTGAAGCAGCCGACGCCGTCGAGCAAAGCCATGATGTTCTGCCTGATGGACGTGTCCGGTTCCATGGACGAACAGCGCAAAGACCCGTCGAAGCGCTTCTTCATTCTTCTGTATCTTGTTCCTGCAACGGAACTACGAGAAGATCGAAGTGGTGTTCATCCGTCACCATACGCGCGCCGAGGAAGTAGATGAAGACACGTTCTTCCATTCGACCGAAAACGGCGGCACGGTTGTCTCGAGCGCGCTCGAACTGATGAAGAGGATCATGGACGAGCGTTACTCGCCGACGGAGTGGAACATTTACGGCGCGCAGGCATCGGATGGCGACAACTGGACGGACGATTCGCCGAAATGCCGCAAGCTTCTAGCGGACGACATCCTCCGAAGGTCCGGTATTTTGCGTATATACAAGTCGCGCCAGAGGAGAAAAATCTCTGGTTTGAGTATGCTCAGCTAGCGTTAGGCGCGCCTGAACTCGCCATGAAGAAGGTCGACTCGGCATCGGACATTTATCCGGTGTTCCGCGAACTCTGCGAGAAGCAGCAGGCAGCCGCATGAGTCCCGGCAATCGAATAAAGAAGTGTGGAGGGTATGACCTGGAGAGCGGACGATCATGCGGATCGTACGTCCAGGTTTGGATCGGAAGCCAGGCAACGCAATGCGTCCGCGAAAGCGAACGAGGTGCACAAGGAAGGCAGAATGAATGTTGCAGAAAAGCGGCGACCGCTGCCGTGCCCGTCGGACTGGAGCGTCGAGCTGATCGAGGAATACGACGCGGAAATCTCACGCGTTGCCAACCGGTACAGGCTCGACACCTATCCCATCCAACTCGAAATTTACCAGTTCCGAACAGATGATGGATGCCTACGCGTCCGTCGGCATGCCGGTGAGCTATCGGCACTGGTCGTTCGGCAAGCACTTTCTCTCCACCGAGAAAGGCTACCGGCGCGGCCAGATGGGGCTGGCGTGCGAGATCGTCACCAATTCGAATCTTGCATCGCGTATCGCATGGAAGAGAACACCATGACGATGCAGGCGCTCGTGATCGCGCACGCCGCGTACGGGCACAACTCGTTCTTCAAGGGCAACTATCTGTTCAAGCTGTGGACGGATGCGCATGCCATCATCGACTATCTCGTGTATGCGAAGAATTACATCGCGGAGTGCGAGGAGCGCTATGGGCTGGATCGCGTCGAGGAATTGCTCGATTCGTGCCACGCGCTGATGAACTACGGCGTCGACCGATACAAGCGAAAAGCTTTCGCTTGCGAAGGAAGCCGCGATGCGCCCCGCGAGCGCAAGGCGTATCTGCAATCGCAGATCCACGAACTGTGGCGCACGTTGCCGAAGGGCACGGAGCCGACCGCGGAGGAAATTGAGTCGCGCTATCCGCCGGAGCCGCAGGAGAATTTGCTGTACTTCGCGGAGAAGAATGCGCCGTTGCTGGAGCCCTGGGAGCGCGAAGTCATTTGCATCGTGCGGAAGATGGCCATATTTTTATCCGCAGAAGGGTGGTTGATCGCCGCGCAGGAGTCAGCAGCGGGCATAAAGCCCAAACGGAGAGGAGCGGCGAGTAAGCCGGAGAACTCGACATGGGAGCGCAGCGGAAAACGCAAAGCGTCCTTGACGGCGAGGGTCTGGGTGAAGCTCCGAGGGCTGCTGATCGAGGGGCTGAAC
>LELG01000275.1 GCA_001045575.1 Candidatus Burkholderia pumila | reverse complement strand
ATGCATGGCGGCTGAGTAATACTCTGCACTGCAACGGGCGTTGACCAATCGCTTTCTGCGATCCCTCGGTCTTCCATCACTGCCTCCCTAGCCGATCAATCGATCCGAACCGCCGTGTACGGGCCCGGCACGACGATGCACCCGCCTGCCGCTACAATGTCAGACCTATTTCACATTGCGATTCAAGGCCCGTCATGAACCAGATCGCCATTACTCAAGCTCCCGCCCGCGCCTACACGCGCGGTACCGCGCTGCCTGCACTTCTGCAAAAGCGCATTCTGATTCTCGACGGCGCGATGGGCACCATGATCCAGCGCTACAAGCTTGACGAGGTGGCGTATCGCGGTGAGCGTTTCAAAGATTACGAGCGTGATATCAAGGGCAACAATGAGTTGCTGTCGATCACGCAGCCGCAGGTGATTCGTGAGATTCACGAGCAATATCTGGCGGCGGGCGCGGACATCATCGAAACGAACACGTTCGGTGCGACGAGCGTGGCTCAGGCCGATTACGGCATGGAGTCGCTGGCGGCGGAGATGAACATCGAGTCGGCGAAGCGGGCGCGCGAAGCGGGCGAAAAATACGCGATGCCGGACAAGCCGCGCTTCGTCGCGGGCGCGATCGGACCGACACCGAAGACCGCGAGCATTTCGCCCGACGTGAACAATCCGGGCGCGCGCAATGTCACCTTCGACGAACTCCGCGATGCGTACTATGAACAGGCAAAAGCGCTGCTCGACGCGGGCTGCGATCTGTTCCTCGTCGAAACCATCTTCGACACACTGAATGCGAAAGCCGCGCTTTTCTCACTGGACCAGTTGTTTGACGATACGGGCGAGCTTTTGCCGGTCATGATTTCCGGCACGGTGACGGATGCTTCCGGACGGATTCTGTCGGGGCAGACGGTGGAAGCGTTCTGGAACTCGCTGCGTCATGCGAAGCCGCTGACGTTTGGCCTGAATTGCGCGCTGGGCGCTGCGCTGATGCGCCCGTACATCGCTGAGTTGGCCAAGCTGTGCGATACATACGTGTCGTGCTATCCGAACGCCGGCCTGCCGAACCCGATGAGCGATACGGGCTTCGATGAAACGCCAGACGTCACGTCGGGATTGCTGAAGGAATTTGCTACGGCGGGTCTCGTGAATCTGGCAGGCGGGTGCTGCGGCACGACGCCTGAGCATATTGTGGAGATCGCCAGGGCGCTGGCCAACGTGAAACCGCGCGCTTTTCCTTCGCAGTATCGTGACGCAGCCTGATCCAAAGAGACAAAAAAATGACCGACCACACAATGCGCCTCTCCGGCCTCGAACCCTTCAACGTCACCGACGGCTCGCTGTTCATCAACGTCGGCGAGCGCACCAACGTGACCGGCTCGAAGGCGTTCGCGCGCATGATCCTGAACGGCCAGTTCGATGAAGCGCTCGCCGTCGCGCGCCAGCAGGTCGAAAACGGCGCGCAGGTCATCGATATCAACATGGACGAAGCCATGTTGGATTCGAAAGTCGCGATGGTGCGCTTCCTGAATCTGATCGCCTCTGAGCCGGATATTGCGCGCGTGCCGATCATGATCGACTCGTCGAAATGGGACGTGATCGAAGCGGGCCTCAAGTGCGTGCAGGGCAAGGCCATCGTCAATTCGATCTCACTGAAGGAAGGTAAGGAACAGTTTGTTCATCACGCGAAGCTGATCCGCCGCTACGGCGCCGCGTCCGTCGTCATGGTGTTCGATGAAAAAGGCCAGGCGGATACGTTTGAACGCAAGACCGAAATCTGCAAGCGTTCGTACGACGTTCTCGTGAACGAAGTCGGCTTTCCGCCGGAAGACATCATCTTCGATCCGAACATTTTCGCCATTGCGACGGGCATCGAAGAGCACAACAACTACGCGGTCGATTTCATTGAAGCGACGCGCTGGATCAAGCAGAACCTGCCGCACGCGAAGATCAGCGGCGGCGTGTCGAACGTGTCGTTCTCGTTCCGTGGCAACGATCCGGTGCGCGAAGCCATCCATACCGTGTTCCTGTATCACGCGATTCAGGCGGGCATGGACATGGGCATCGTCAACGCGGGACAGCTTGTCGTGTATACAGATCTCGATGCCGAACTGCGCGAGAAAGTGGAAGACGTCGTGCTGAATCGCCGTGAAGACGGCACCGACCGGCTGCTCGAAATCGCCGACCAGTTCAAGATTGGCGCGGCGAAGAAGGAAGAGAATCTCGAATGGCGTAATCAACCGGTCGAAGCGCGTTTGTCGCATGCGCTGGTGCATGGGATTACGAACTTTATCGTCGAAGATACGGAAGAAGTGCGCCAGAAGATCGATGCGGCAGGCGACCGTCCGATCAATGTCATCGAAGGTCCTCTGATGGACGGCATGAACGTCGTCGGCGATCTGTTCGGGCAGGGCAAGATGTTCCTGCCGCAAGTCGTGAAGTCGGCGCGTGTGATGAAGCAGGCGGTGGCTCACCTCATTCCGTTCATCGAAGAGGAAAAGAAGCGGCTCGCGGAAACGGGCGCGGATGTGCGCTCGAAGGGCAAGATCGTCATCGCAACCGTGAAGGGCGATGTGCACGATATCGGCAAGAACATCGTCTCCGTCGTGCTCCAGTGCAATAATTTCGAAGTGGTCAACATGGGCGTGATGGTACCCTGCGCGACCATTTTGCAAAAGGCGAAGGAAGAAGGCGCGGATATCATCGGCCTGTCGGGGCTGATTACGCCGAGTCTCGAAGAGATGGCTTACGTCGCGTCTGAAATGCAGCGCGACGATTACTTCCGCGGCAAGCATACGCCGCTTCTGATCGGCGGCGCGACGACTTCGCGCGTGCATACCGCCGTGAAGATCGCGCCGAATTACGAAGGGCCGGTGGTGTATGTGCCAGATGCATCGCGTTCGGTTTCGGTAGCGTCGCGCTTGCTGTCAGACGAAGGCGCAGCGAAGTATCTCGATGAACTGAAGACGGATTACGACCGCATCCGCAATCAGCACGCGAACAAGAAAGCGCAGCCGATGGTCACCTACGACGAAGCGCGTGCCAACAGGACGAAGCTCGACTGGACGTCGTTCAAGCCGAAGAAGCCGAGTTTCATCGGGCGGCGTGTCATCAGGAACTACGATCTCGCGGAACTATCAAATTATATTGATTGGGGTCCGTTCTTTCAGACGTGGGATCTCGCCGGTCCCTATCCCGCCATTCTCAACGATGAAATCGTCGGCGAAAGCGCGCGCCGCGTGTTCTCCGATGGTAAGTCGATACTCTCGCGCATCATCCAGGGCCGCTGGCTGACGGCGAACGGCGTCATCACGCTGCTGCCCGCGAACACGGTGTACGACGACGACATCGAAATCTATACGGACGAATCGCGCTCGCAAGTGGCGATGACGTGGCGCAATCTGCGTCAGCAAAGCGTGCGTCCAGTCGTCGATGGCGTCATGCGGCCGAACCGATCGCTGGCGGATTTCATCGCGCCGAAGGAATCGGGCGTGGCGGATTACATCGGCTTGTTCGCGGTCACGGCGGGTCTGGGCGTCGATAAAAAGGAACGCCAGTTCGAAGACGATCACGACGACTACAGCGCGATCATGCTGAAAGCGCTCGCGGATCGTTTCGCGGAAGCGTTCGCCGAAGCGCTGCATGCGCGCGTGCGCCGCGAATTGTGGGGTTATGCGGAGGACGAACAACTCGACAACGATGCGCTGATCGCGGAAAAGTACACGGGCATTCGCCCTGCGCCGGGTTATCCGGCGTGCCCGGACCACCTCGTCAAGCGCGATATGTTCGACGTGCTTCAGGCGGACGGGATTGGCATGAGCTTCACGGAATCGCTCGCCATGATGCCCGCCGCCAGCGTCTCGGGCTTCTACATGGCGCATCCGGACTGCACGTACTTTTCGGTCGGCAAGATCGGCGACGATCAGTTGAAGAGCTTCGCGGAACGCATGGCGATCAGTGAAGCGGACGCTGAACGCGCGTTGGCGCCGCTGCGTTGATCTACAACGACAAAACGGAAAAACAACATATCGCCCACGTGATAGCGAAAAAAATGCCCGCTATCGGCGGGAAAGTTTTGATTGCCGTAGAATATCAGCGCGATAAGCCGTCACGAGGACGGCCACGTACCCAATCCGTCACGGAGAAAGTCGCATGAAGAAGATGACGTTCGTTGTATCCGCAACGATCGCCGCGGCTGTGCTCGTGGCATCGAGTTCGGCTGCGTTCGCGCAGGCCTGCTTCACTCAGGCGTCGTCGTACTCGCCGCCGCAGTCGAGCACAAAAAGAAACCGAAGAAGCCGCGCCCGCCCGCCCGCGCAGCCCGCGAAACCAGAAAGTGGCCAGTCGCAGTAAGGATTTCATGGAAAAAAAACAAGAAAGCCCGTATCTGAAAAAACGATGCGGGCCTTTTTGTGTGCGCCCATGCTGGGCGCACACTCGTGGGTGCAAGTCCCACCGCAAGTTGATCACAGCGAGCGAAGCGCAACTGCGAAAGGGCGACTGATCGTGGGGAGGAAGCGTGAAGCGAAACTGCGAGCCGATGGACAAGGCTAACC
>LELG01000274.1 GCA_001045575.1 Candidatus Burkholderia pumila | reverse complement strand
CATGAAGGTATTTCTTCGCCGACCCGCAAAGTCCATGGCAGCGTGGCACGAATGAAAAACACCAATGGCCTTCTACAACAATACTGTCCAAAAGGTACAGACCTGTCCCGGTGGAGCGCTCAAGAGAGGAGTTCGATGATGCCGCCGCCCAGACATACACCGCCCTGATACAACACGGCGGACTGGCCGGGTGTGACGGCCCATTGCGCTTCGTCGAAACTCAATGCGAAGCGGCCATCTTCCCCCCGCGCGAAGTGACACGCCGCGTCCTGCTGGCGATAACGCATCTTCGCGCCGCACGCCGAACCTTCGTCGGGCGCGAATCCGGCGACCCAGATCGTGTTCCCGACAACCAGCGTATGCGACAGCAGCCACGGATGATCGTGTCCCTGCACGACATACAGCGTGTTCGACGCCATATCCTTGCCCGCGACGAACCACGGCTCGCCGCTGCCGTCCTTCGCCCCGCCGATGCCGATGCCTTTGCGCTGCCCGAACGTATAAAACGCCAGCCCGATATGCTCGCCGATGATCTTTCCATCCGGCGTTTTCATCGGCCCGGGCCTGGTCGGCAGGTAGCGGTTGAGAAAGTCGCGGAACGGCCGTTCGCCAATAAAGCAGATGCCCGTCGAATCCTTCTTTTTCGCGTTGGGCAAACCGATTTGCGCCGCGATCTCGCGCACCTGCGTCTTCGAAATCTCGCCGAGCGGAAACAGCGTCTTCGACAACTGCGCCTGATTCAGCCGATGCAAAAAGTACGATTGATCCTTGGTCGAATCCGTCGCATTCATCAGTTGGTACAGTCCGTCCTGCTCGCGCACGCGCGCGTAATGACCGGTGGCGATGGTTTCCGCGCCCAAAGACATGGCGTGGTCAAGGAAGGCCTTGAACTTGATTTCGGCGTTGCAGAGCACGTCGGGATTGGGCGTGCGGCCTGCCGAATACTCGCGCAGGAACTCCGCGAACACACGGTCCTTGTACTCGGCAGCGAAGTTGACCGCTTCCACGTCGATGCCGATCAAATCCGCGACCGACACGACATCGATCCAGTCCTGCCGCGTGGAGCAGTACTCGCCGTCGTCATCGTCTTCCCAGTTCTTCATGAAGAGGCCGACCACGTCGTAGCCCTGCTCCTTCAGAAGCCATGCCGTGACCGACGAATCCACGCCGCCCGACATGCCCACCACTACTCTTCGCTTGCTCATAAATAAAATACCGCGACTTAAGCCCGAACCACCGGCGCCACCGAATGCGTATGAATGAAATCGAGCGCCACGCGCCGCCCGGCCAGATAGTCTTCGACGCACTTCAGCACCAGCAGCATCCGATGCCGCTCCACCGATGCATTCAATTCTTCGTGCGTCATCCACATCGCGCGCACGATGCTGTCGTCCAGCACGCGCCCCGTGACTTTCTCGCCCGCCTTGCCGCAGAACGTGAAGCGCAGGTACGTGACATCGCTGCTTGGCCGCGCGAAGTGCGTCATGTACGTGCCGACCAACGCTTCCGGCTCGAACCGGTGCACCGTTTCTTCGAGCGTTTCCCGAACGACGGCCTGCACGAGTGTTTCGCCCGCTTCGAGATGACCCGCGGGCTGATTGATGCGCAGCCCGGCGGACGTGTGTTCTTCGATCACGAGAAAGCGTCCGTCGCGCTCGACAACGGCGGCCACCGTTACATGGGGGCCCAAGTATTCTGATTTCATGGAACGATATTTTACCTATAGGACGTCGATCTCGCCCGAGGTCACTAAGGGAAAGCGCTGAGGAAACAAAGTCGGAAAAAGTGCCAGATGCGATTCTGGTGCGTTCATTCTTCGGTTACAGTGGCGAACAGTCGTCGGTTCCAGCATTTGAAACATCACTCAGCCTTAGAAACCTTCCCGGACCCGAGCGGGCGCGGGAAGAATAAGAGACAGGAGGATTCAAGATGCACATCGGAGTGCCTGCCGAAACGGGGCGAACGAGGCGCGTGTCGCCGCCACCACGCCCGAAACGGTCAAGAAACTGCTGACGCAGGGGCATCGCGTCAGCACAGACAAATCGGCGCAGGACTGCCGGCGAGCTATATTATATCGACGATGCCTATGCGCAAGCCGGCGCCGATCTCGTCGATGCCGCCACCGCCTTTTCCGCCGCGATCGTGCTGAAAGTCCAGTCGCCTTCTCCCGACGAATTGCCGATGCCCAAGCCGGGCGCTGTGCTCATCGGCATACTGGATCCCCTCAATACCGAGAACACCCCGCGGCTCGCGTCTGCGAACGTCACCGCGTTCGCGCTCGAAGCCGCGCTGCGTACGACTCGCGCGCAAAGTCTCGACGTGCCCTTCGAAACCGATGAGGAGCGCGAAGCGGCGGAAAGCGTCGGCGGCTACGCGCGTCCGATGCCGCCGCCGCCGAACTGGCTCGCGCGGCAATCGGCGCAGGTTCACGAACGCGCGAAGGCGATGGATATCGTCATTTCGACCGCGCTGATTCCGGGCAGTCCCGCACCGACTTTGCTTTTGGTAGAAACCGTCAAACATATGAAGCCCGGTTCGGTCATCGTCGATCTGGCGGCGGGGCGCGGTCTTGAATACGAAGGTCGAAAAAGCGGAAATTGCCCGCTGATCGAAGTCGATCGGGTCGTGGTGAAGCAGAAGCATGGCGTGCATATCGTCGGCCATACGAATCTCGCGTCGATGGTCGCGGCAGATGCGTCCGCTTTCCCTGTACGCACGCAACCTGCTCGACTTCCTGAAGCTGATTCTGACGAAAGAAGAAGGTACGCTCAATATCGATCTCGCGGATGACATCGTCGCGGCCACGCTCCAATGCCGCGACGGCCAGATCGCGCGCGTTGCGGCTTAAATCCTGGAAAAGGAGACAAACAATGGATGTCATCAATCACACGATCATCAACCTCATCATCTTCGTGCTGGCCATTTACGTCGGCTATCACGTCGTCTGGAACGTCACGCCCGCGCTGCATACGCCGCTGATGGCCGTGACCAACACGATTTTCCGCGATCGTCATCGGCGGCGCAATGCTTGCTTTTCGGCACGCTGGCCGTACTGCTCGCGGCGGTGAACGTGTTCGGCGGCTTTCTCGTCACGCGGCGAATGCTGGAGATGTTCAAGAAGAAGGAGCCGAAGAAGCTCGCTAACAAGGAGGGCGCGTAAATGAGCATGAACGTCGTCACTCTCCTGTATTTGATCGCTTCGGTCTGCTTCATTCAGGCGCTCAAGGGCCTGTCGAATCCGAAGGCCGCGCGTATCGGCAATACGTTCGGCATGGCGGGAATGGCCATCGCCATTTTCACCACGCTCGCGCTGATCGGGAAATAGGCGTCGTATCTCGGCTCGAATCTGTCGCTCGGGCTGTCGCTGCTGTTCGTGGTGCTGATCATCGGCGGCGGCGCAGGCGCGTATATCGCCGCCAAGGTCGAGATGACCAAGATGCCCGAACTCGTCGCGGCCATGCACTCGCTGATCGGTCTCGCGGCGGTGTGTATTGCATATGCCGTCGTGGCGGAACCGTCCGCGTTCGTCCTCGCCGCACCGGGCGAGCCGATTCCGTATGGCAATCGCGTGGAGTTGTTCATCGGCACGTTTGTCGGTGCGATCACGTTCTCTGGCTCGGTCATCGCGTTCGGGAAGCTGTCGGGCAAGTACAAATTCCGGCTGTTTCAGGGCGCGCCGGTCGTGTACTCGGGACAGCATCTGATCAATCTGCTGGTGGCGATGATCGGCTTCGGCATCATCTTCATGCTGACGGAGTCGTAGCGGCCGTTCATCATCGTGACGGTCATCGCGTTCGCGCTGGGCGTGCTCATCATCATTCCGATCGGCGGTGCGGACATGCCGGTCGTCGTGTCGATGCTCAACTCGTACTCGGGCTGGGCGGCGGCGGGCATCGGCTTCTCGCTGAACAATCCGATGCTGATCATCGCCGGCTCGCTGGTTGGCTCGTCGGGCGAGATTCTGTCCGTACATCATGTGTAAAGCGATGAACCGCTCGTTCTTCAACGTGATCCTCGACGGCTTCGGCGGCGGAAGCGGGCAGCGCGACGGAACAACGCCCGGTGAAATCCGGTTCCGCCGATGACGCCGCGTTCATGCTCGGCAACGCGGAAAGCGTGGTGATCATGCCCGGGGTACGGCCTGGCAGTTGCCCGCGCGCAGCATGCGCTGAAGGAGCTGACGGACAAGCTCGTGGAGAAAGGCATCGACGTGCGATACGCCATTCACCCGGTCGCGGGCCGCATGCCGGGGCACATGAACGTGCTGCTGGCTGAAGCCGAAGTGCCGTACGAGATGGTTCAGGAGATGGAGGACATCAACAGTGAATTTGGCCAGACGGACGTGGTACTCGTGCTCGGCGCGAACGACATGCTGAATCCCGCCGCGAAGACCGATCCGAAATCGCCCATCGCCGGCATGCCGATTCTCGAAGCGTACAAATAGGGGAGCCCTTCTTCCTTGCGGAAGAAGGGCTCCTTGGAACCATACGTGCGGGTTTCCTCGCATACGGCTCGAGCCTACAGGCAAAGCCCCTACTAAAAGTAGTAGGGCCAGGGCCGGGGCTTTG
>LELG01000273.1 GCA_001045575.1 Candidatus Burkholderia pumila | reverse complement strand
CTTATTGTCGACGCCCTTCGCGCACGCCAGCACAATCCGCGCTCGCAACGCCAACGCCTGCGCTGTCTTGCGACGCATTGTCAATGCCTTGAGTTGTTCGCGCTCCGAGTCACTCAACACGAGTTCCGCCTTGGGTCTTCCGCTCTTCGCCACCTCTTGGAGTACGTGCCGTCCATCGCACAGTACTACAAGCAGCTAATCATTCAATTAATTTTTAACTCACAACACTAGCAAAAAATTGCGGCGGCTGGCTTGGCAAATCAGGTCACCATGGTATCGGTATGGCAGTCCAAAGCCTTCAGCGACTCGTAGACGAGAAAGCAGAGCCTTTCGACCTCGTATTCATTGACGCCGACAAGGAGAACGATCCGGAATATCTGCGGCTGTCCCTGTTGCTGTCCCGACCGGGCACCGTGATCATCGGTGACAACGTCGTGCGCAAAGGCCGCGTCGTCGAGCAGACTAACGATCCCGACGTAGTAGGAGTGAAAAAGTACTTCGAATTGCTCGGTTCCGACCCACACCTTGATACTACTGCGGTACAGACGGTTGGTGCGAAAGGCTGGGACGGGTTTTCGATCATGGTTGTGAGGACTTAGCTTGACCGCCGAACCTGTGTGCCCGCTGGCATGGAGCAATCGCAGTTCTGAGGTGCCGGCACATGACCAATGCACGCAATCCGTTCGCCGAAGACTACAGTCGCTGTTGCGAAATCAGCATGGGGCATCTTTTCGCCGAATCCCGGCACTACCTCTGGCGGAGCCCGCCCATCTCGATACGCCGACCCCACTGTGATTCGTCGCATTCGGCATTCCATACGTACTGAATGAAGCGTTCGGTGTCAGGTTAGCGAACACCCCTGGACCGATACAAACTTGTTGAGAGAAGAAGGGATTACGGCCGAACAAATCTCGAATATACAGCAGTTTCATGGCCTGCCCGATGAACTGAGAGAGATTCAGCACCTCGCCGGTCAGGCCGACATACGCATCGTTATCTTCGAACCCTGACGCGCCTGCTCTCGACGGGCTACCCTGGCGCGGACGGTAATGGCCATCTGAATTTTGGGTATCACCTGACCGGTTGATTGGCAAAAATGGATTGTGAGTTGACAACGCCATCATGCAGGCGAACCTTTCCTGGCCGCTCGCAGGCGCTGGCTATGCTCCAGCACAAGCCGGTGGTCATAAGATTTTGATAGTGCGGGATCGTCATCGCACTATCACGCGGCTTTTCCGACAGACGCGGCAATGCTGCCAGCCAGGATCACCTCAATGCCGGGAAATCGCTCGCGTATCCACTTCGCCAGGGCAAATCCGCTGCGCTCCTCGCCTCCAACGTCCGCAAGCATGAATCGATGGCTGATGGCCTGTCGGCGAGTAGGGCCTGGTCTTCCAGGCGGTCAGCCGCCTCCATGACGAGGTATCCGCATTCGCGTAGATACTTCGCAAGCGGCGTGCGAACGAGTATGTCCGCGTCAACAATCAGGATATGAGGGGCTATGAGGGGCGTCACGAACGTCCTTGCGGTGGCAGCGGACCCAACACTGAATGAAACAATGCCACCGTCTGGGCGATCCCGTACGGTTTGGCGACGAACAGCGTCGCCGGCATACCCGCGCCAGGCTGAGTATCGCCGGAAGTGAGAATAACGGAAATGTCAGGATGATCCCGGGCGATCACCCTGGCCAGCTGCCGACCGTCAAGCGCACCCGGCATCTGTATATCCGAAAACACAAGGTCGACCTTTCCGCCGGCGCGGATGTAGGCCAACGCCTCATCCGCGCAGCTTGTCTCGATCACAGCAAAGCCTGCGGCACGCAGTTCTCCGGCCAGGGCCGCGCGGACAAGGACATCATCCTCTGCGACCAGAACGTGACTCATGCCCGGTTTTGCAACTGCTGTTGAGGCACCATCGATTTCCTCCGGGGGAACGCGCGATGAAATACCACCCACTTAAGCAGTTACCGTTCCCACCCGAGGTCATTCGGGTGTGTCTCGTCGCTGCACTACGGAGCGGGCTTTCGTGTCGCACGACGGGCGCGATCAGCAAAAAGTGGCCCGCTGAACGCCCTGGGTTAAAGAGGCGGGCAGTGCAACGGGGGAGTGCATTGCAGTATTTTTGGAGGCTGTGGGCGCGTCCGTTCAGCGTCCCGTGTAGCGGTGCATTTCCCGAGGCCGGAACAGCAGTTGCATGACGGTATCCACCAGGCGTTCGTTCGGTTTGCGCACCCGCTCGACGTCGGTTGCGCGATCCCATGCGTCGAGCACCGGGTTCAGATGCCCGTACATGTTCGCGTCATACGCTTCGATGACGGTCTCTCCGAGGGCACGGGCGAACGCTTCGAGCTTCCTGCGGCTACGCAGGGCCCTAATACGGCTCTCTCCATCCTGACTCATCGCAGTCTCTCCTGCCCAGGCAAATCCCGGAAACATCATAGGTAGGGCGCAGGATGACGCGACATGGCGGAACGCACCGAAATTTACCATTACCACTGTTCCAGATTTTCTGAACATCGCTGCGGCTGTGCGCCCGCAAGGATTCGGGTCAGTCACGATGACTTTCGTGCCTTGAGCGCGACCGGCACCGCGCGATGGTGCAGCGACGTGCGCGGGTGCCGGCCCTTGCCGTCCATCTGCTGACCCACGCATCGTCGAGCGCCTTACGCGACATTCTGCCCACGGTCGCCGCGGCGAGCTCGGCGCGACGCAGGTCGGTGGCATAAGCAAACAGCAGGGCGAAGTAATCGTGGTGTTCCGCCGGCGTGCAGGTCGGGGGAGACCAGCGGGCGCTGCACCGTCTGCAGCACGTAGGCCCATTGCGCATTCGTGAGCGGGCAGGCCGGAGAACGGATTGACGAGCAGATAGCGCTCGCCGACCAGCCACGCACACATGGACATGGATTTCAGAATCGCGCGCGGTGTGGGCGGCTGCGATCCGAGAGCAGGCACGCGAACGGGCTTGCTCTCGGATCGCGCAGGAACCGGTCGACATACTCGGCGCAGTCCTGAGTGTTCAATGACGACAGCGGCTTGCCCTTGACGAGGAGCGCCCACAACATCGACGAACTCCTGCTCTTCCCAGACGCCGATCTGCACGAAGGCTTTTTGGTCGCCGCCCCGGTCGTGCACGAAGTAATGCAGGAGGGTCTGGACCTCGACGAGCCAGTAGCTATGCTCCCGGTGCGCGTCAATTTCACGTGCAATCGTCGGAAGCGATCTCGCGGCCTTCGCCATCGATCACACGCGACGGCCAGGGGCCGTATGTGTCGCGCGTGATGATGTAGCGCGCGCCACGCCAGTCGGTGCGCGTCGCGAATGCCGTCAGCAGTGCGGCGTGTTTTTTCGTGACCGACGTGGTGGCTAATGATGGTGGCCAGCACGTCGGTCTGCAGGTCGTATTCCTTGCTCATGGTCCTGGCCTCGCAACCGGGTCAGTTTCGCCCCGCGCTTCGCAGGGCGAGCTGCGGGACGTCAATGATTGTGGAGACACGAACCGCTCCTCCGCCCCGCGGGTGGGGATTGCCAGGTCACGCGATCGCACGCCTCCATGTCAGACGTGCCGGACCGGGCACTGGTAGCGGGCCACCGCATCGTCATGGGGTGAGCAGCGTGACGCCTTCGGCGATCGCCTGGGCGACCAGCCAGCCGGTCGAAGGGGTCGCGGTGGATCGGCGGCAGCCCTTCGAGCGCCATCACGTGCGCGCTGAGGACCGGCAGTTCCTCATAGCCGTTGTCCAGCAGATTGCGGCGCAGCAACCTGCGGCGCAGCAACCGCGGCTCCACCTGGAAATCGGGGCGGTCGAGCACCACCAGCTTGACCGCAATTTCCCACAGGCTGGCGACACTGAACTACGGCGTATGCTCCGGGTTTGCGATCAGCGCCCGTGCCTCGGCCGACAGTTTCGGCGCGCTGGCGGCGGCCCACCGCAGCACATGCGTGTCTAGCAGCAGCTTCATGCATCTTTACCCTCGAACAGCCCGGCGATCTCGTCGGTGCCCAGGGTGTCGAAGTCGGCCGGCACCTGGATCTGGCCTGCTATGAAACCGATCCGCCGCGGCTGTATGACGGCCGGCGCGTCGAGCGGCACGACCTTCACGAGCGGCCGGCCGGCTTTCGCGATGATGAACGGCTCGCCATCGTGGACGGCCTCGTCGACCAGCCGCGAGAGCTGGGTTTTGGCCTCGTGGATATTGTAGGTGTGCATAGCAGCCCTGAGAAACTTAGTTCAACGATTTTAGTTTATTCAATCCTGGGGGCGACTATCGAGCGGATTCCGCGGCCGGCCCGCAAGGCCTTGCTCGGCGGGGCTTCCCGCGCAGTGTACTGCAGAGCACTGGATTTGACCGCAAAAAATCACATTGATGATAAGTGTCTTGTTCGCGGCGCCTCCTGATGATCGCGCGTGCCGTAGGGGCGGGCGCGTAGCGTCTCCCAGTGCGCGGTGGTCTCGAGAGTGAACAGCCAGTCCAGCGCCGCGCGACCGATGTCGGTCAGTTCCGCGACCTCGATTGGCGCGGGAACGTGCCGGGATCGTTCCGAAACCTGCTGCGACAGCCGGGTCGGCAGCCGCACTCAGACGAGGAAGTCCAGCTCGATCAG
>LELG01000272.1 GCA_001045575.1 Candidatus Burkholderia pumila | reverse complement strand
GGCAACCCCGTGAACAACGCGAAGTCCGTTGTGCTCACCGAGGAGGGGCTGCGCGAATCCGAGCGCCTCTTCAATCAACTCTTCCCTTCCCCCTCTCAAGCAGCAAAGATTGATAATTAAACTAATTAATTTATAATTCGTGACACTAGTATGCCCGCTGCTGAATCCTGCACGGCGATCAACAACCTTTGCGAGACGTTCAGTCCTGGTTCCAGGACACCGCACAGGCCTCCCGAGGTAAGCACAACCGCCCTCACCACACACCCGCCAGATCTACCACCCCGGGCCTTGATGGCTATGGACTTCGTGATCATCGGCTCGCTCGTCCGCCTGGGTAGGCCTCACATCTGGTTTCTGTTCGTCAGGTCATGGCTTTGCTACACGCTTCCTTCAGACCCCGCCTCACGACGACGCCCTTGCGTATCTCTCTAATCCTTCACCACCATCAGGTTGGACAGGGGACTCCAACCCCCAAGCTGTTGCGCATGATCGGCGTACCAAAAAAAAGCGCGCTATGAATATCTCGCAGCCTTGAAGCGAACTTTCTGTTCCGCTTTCAATGCTCGCAGTGCGCGTCTGGATTCCGTGCCTTCAGGCAAGGTGCCCTGCTGGTTCGTGAGCAAGCCCCGGCTGTGGCGACGACATCGTTCAATTTGCCAAAGCGCTTTTGCAAACGGCGCAGGCTCTTGAGATGCGAACGCTCGTCCGCGCCGACAGTCGGCTCAAAGAATTCGAGCAGATAGCGCACCTTCTTTTCGGCCTTGCGCGCTTCGTGATACGCTGCGTAGTCCGATTGCTTCGCATCCAAAGCCCGCTTGATGCGCTTCTTGAGCTACCTTTACGCGTCCTTGATCCGCCGTTGCGCAAACTTCTCGACCGGCACGCGTTCGCGGCCCGTGTTGAGCTGGTGCTTCGCCTGACGCAGGCCATCGTTCAGCACATGCTTTACGTCCGCGTTGGCGATGATCTGAATGCTCGTCGCCAGTGCGCTGTCGCGGCGCACCTTCAATGGCTCGCTCAGTTGCGTGACGTCGAGTTCGTTCAGCAATTCGAGCAGGATGTCCCAGTCGCGCGTGCTGCCCGCTGACGTTGCCCGAAACTTGAAGACGGCGCGCTGCTGCTCGTCGAACTGTTCATCGAGCAAAGGACGGTACGCCCAGAACAACGTGCACAATTGGCGCAACGTCACCCGCAATTTATGCAGCACCTCAGTCAGGATCGACATTCCCGTTCAGCGCGGATGTCTGCGCAGTCGCTTTCTCCACGTGTGGCGACGCGAGCTGGCCGAACATGGCTTCAGCGGTGTCGGCTTCCCTGTTTTCCATCTGATTCATCGGCATGGTTGTTCCTCGTTTTTCGCGTAACCCTACTTTGCAATTCCCATACCTTTCGTACTGTCGAGTCCTCGCTTAAAGGAGGCGAAGCGCCGTATCGAGCGTCAAGGGAAATATGGAAATTAAATGTAACCTCGCAAAGGTGCTCCACAACAAAAATCCGCTTGGGTACACTACGTCGCATTCATCAGGCGATGCCTGCGAAATCGAGCGAATCGAACGAAACTAGAAAAATAGTCGGAGCGAAATTGAGGAAGCGAGTTACTGTCGTCTGTCGCAGAGGCAAGCACATTCTGCTCGTCGCAAGACGCGAGTCGAAGTGGGCGTTGCCCGGCGAAATTCTCAAGCGAGGAGAGAAGTTGTCGGATGCCCCGCTGCGCGAACTTAAGGAAGAGACGCGCCTGTCGGGCAGGTCGGCACGGTATTTATTTCAGTACCGCGGGTCGCAGAAGTACCACCACGTTTTCATCTGCGACATTTCCAAGCGCGCCAAGGGGCGCACAAGCAATGAAATCGCCAAATGCCGCTGGGTGCATGTGGAAGATGTTTCCCGTATGACGACGAGTTCGCCGACCAAGGTCATCGGAAGATTCTTGACGACAAACGGAAATAAGCGGCAGCTAAGGCCTCAAACGTTCAGAAGAATGACGCGCTTGCTCAGCTCCGGCATGCCCGCGCTGATGACGGCCTGCTCGATGCGCTTGCGGTTCACCTGAAAAGCCAGACTCAGTTGCTGCCGAGATGCGTTGGTCGCGCCGAGCCGCGCGATCGCCAGTCCCGCCGGCAGCACATAGGAGCAATAGCCCCAGCCGGGCTTGAACGCCGAAAACTGAATCTCTTCGTTCGCAACGAGCGGTCGAGACAGGTTGAGGCCGGGTTTCTCGATGAAAGGTGAACGCGATCATGTCGTCTGTTTCCAAGGTTCGCTGGATTATCCCAGTTCCTTTCGATATCCGCATCTGTTAAAGCGTGTGCAAGTCCACATTGCCACGGTCGATACTTCGCATCTCAAACTAAAAAATCTTTAAGCATTTTTAGTTAAGCCACGGTATCTTAATAAGATTGTACTTTAGCGATTCATTGCGCGCGGCGTGTAAGAAATCCGCTCTGCTCATACAGGCGATAAATCAGCTCAAGCATCTCGCGGATGTCCGCGGATTCGTCCAGCGCCCGCATGCTCATGCCGGTCGGCTACGGCTGCCCGCCGCAGGGCGCGCCGCAGCAATTGGCCGCCACGGCAACCGTCCGGCGCACGTGCACTTTTTTGCCAGTGCGCCGACAACTGCCGCAAGCGTCACGACGCAAATCAACATCGAAGGCGATCCGCTGATCTGGGACAACTTCGCTTACGCCACGCGTGAAGACCTCATTCCGCACGTCATCGAAAAAACGGGCGGCACGGCGCTCGGCCTCAAAGCGGATACGTATAAGGAAATACAGTTCGATATCCGCCTGACACCGCTGTTTCAAAGCCGCGACAACCAGCTCGTGCATCGCCCGCGCACCGCTCTGGCCGCCGCTTAAACACTCGTACTTTCTTCATATATCGATGCACGCGCTTCCACACCGAAGCGCGCTCAGGGAAACACTCATGTCCGCGATCCACGATAAAAACCGGTAGCTCGATGAACTGCTGAATATCGCCGTTCAGGACGACAAGGAAAGCGGCGTGTTCCGTTGCCGCCGCGATGTCTGTCACGAACGCCGAACTCTTCGACCTCGAAATGAAGCACATCTTCGAGAGCAACTGGGTCTATCTGGCGCACGAAAGCCAAATTTCCGCCAACAACGATTACTACACGACCTGGATTGGCCGCCAGCCGATCGTCATCACGCGCGACAAGACCGGCAAATTGCACGCGGTCCTCAACGCATGCGCGCACAAGGGCGCGATGCTGTGCCGCCGCAAGCACGGCAACAAGGGCAGCTTCACGTGTCCGTTTCATAACTGGACCTTCTCCAATACCGGCAAGCTGCTCAAGGTAAAGGACGAAAAAATCCGGTGCAATTCAACAAGCAAAGCTCCCACGATCTGCGTAAAGTCGCGCGCTTCCAGAGCTATCGGGGTTTTCTGTTCGGCAGCCTCAACGCCGACGTCATGCCGCTCGAAGACACACTACCTCGGCGAGACGAAGACCATCATCGATCAGATCGTGGGGCAAGCGCCCGATGGAATCGAAGTGCTGGGCAACTCGTCGTATATCTACGACGGCAACTGGAAGATGCAAATGGAAAACGGCTGCGACAGTTATCACGTCAGCACCGTGCACTGGAACTATGCCACGACCATGGGCCGCCGCAAGATAGAAGGCACTAAGGCCGTCGATGCCAACGGCTGGATCAAGTCCATCGCGGGTATGTATGGCTTCGAGCACGGCCACATTCTGCTGTGGACCAACACGATGAATCCGGAAGTGCAACCCGTTTATCAGCATCGCGAAGAAATTGCGGCGCGTGTAGGCGAGGAGCAAGCGAAGTTCATCGTGAATCAGACTCGCAACCTGTGTCTCTCGAGCGTGTTTCTGATGAATCAGTTCAGCACGCAGATTTGCGTGGTGCGCCCTATTAGCGTGGATAAGACCGAAATCAGCATTTTCTGCTTTGCGCTGAAAGGCAGGAGCGCGACGGACCGCGCCACGCGCATTCGCCAGTACGAAGACTTCTTCAACGCCACCGGCATGGGCACCAGCGACGACCTCGAAGAATGCCGCGCTTGCCAGCAAGGCTACGCCGGCATTACGGCGATGCGGAACGATCTTTCGCGCGGCGCGCCATTGTGGGTCCACGGTCCCGACGAAAACGCCATGCGCATGGGCATCAGGCTCGCTCATTTCGGGCGAGCGCAGTGAAGACGAAGGGCTGTTCGTCTGCCAGCACGAATACTGGGTCAACGTCATGCGCGATGCCCTCGTCAGGGAACAGACGGAGGCATTGTCATGAGCATCGAATATCACCGCATTTGTCAGGCGCTGTACCGCGAGGCGCGTTAAGGAGCGTCTGCACAATTCGTTTCAGACGCGTGCGACAGGCGTGGATGTAGGCTCGACGGAAAACAATATGCGTTGGGAGCCCCTCTCTCCTCACCGCGCACGGCCTGTCTATGCCGAGGTCGGTCACGAAGTCGATACCATCCAGAGGTTCTGACTCGCGGCGAGTCGACGAAGATCAAGTTCATCATGCGCGCCATCTCTACGATTTGCGCAGCGCTTTGCGCATCATCCATAAATTGCCCAACGCAAATAACGGCGTGATTTGCGCGGTGTTCTTTGCCAGCCCCGGTATCGCGTCTTCACGTAGCCAAGTTGTCCCTTGAAGA
>LELG01000271.1 GCA_001045575.1 Candidatus Burkholderia pumila | reverse complement strand
GCATCACCACAAACAGGCCATTTGCGCAGTTGCTACCCGTTTGATCAACCGGATCTATCGCGTGCTGAAGACCGGCGAGCCGCACGTGCTTCGAGATTCAGGATGGTACAGCGATTACCCCGTTCAAGAGGGCAAACGTATCGTTGCTGCGCAATTCTCGCCGCAACTAGCCCTTGCCAGAACCGGCGTAGAGCGTCGCTTAAAAGTCGCAAACATGCGTTGACAGTCGGTACGAGATCATTGCGCCCGAGCAGATCAAGGCGCTGTGCGTGAGCAGTTTGTACGGTGGCGTGGGCATTCCCGTCGACTCGCAAATGCAGCCGCTTTATCCTTGTTTCATCTGGATGGACCGGCGTGCGACGAAACAGGTCGAATGGGTCCGCGAGCATGTCGATCTTGCGCGGCTCGCTGCAATCACGGGCAACGGCGTCGACAGTTACTACGGCTTCACGAAGGTTTTGTGGCTGCGCGACTATCAGCCGGACGTGTGGAAGAAAACGCGCTATTTCCTGCCTCCGAATGCTTACGTGATCGAGCGTCTCACGGGGGAGCTGGCCGTCGATCACAGTTCGGCGGGTGGAATATCGGTGGCGTATATGACATCGGGCAGCGCGAATGGTTGCGCGAGGCGATGGACATACTCGGCATTCCCGCATCGATGATGCCGGAGCGGCTCGTGGAGTCATCGGGCGTAGTAGGCGGATTGTCGGCGCGATGGGCCGGCAAGCTCGGGCTCGCGGCGGGCGTCACGCAGGCGGGCCATCACGTGGCGATGATCGGCACGAGCATGTGCTGGGGCTACCTCAATCAATCGGTCGATGCGAACCACGGCCTCGTTTCGATGCCTCATGTCTACAATGGCAGGCGCGTGCGTTGCGTGGTACCGCGATCAGTTCTGCCAGGGCGAGATTGAAGCGGTGAAGAAGCTGCCGCACGGCGATCCGCATAGGCTATTGGAAGAGGCGGTGGCGAAGGTCGCGGCAAGATCGGATGACGTCGTGTTCTTGCCGTATCTGATGGGCGAGCGCAGCCCGGTGTAGGATGCGCGCGCGTCGGGGACGTTCGTCAGGCTAAATCTGTATCACACGCGGGCGACGCTGTATCTCGCGCGGTGCTGGAAGGCGTTGCGTTTGCGCTGAAGCACAACATGGAGGCGGCGCGACGCATTCGGATTTGTGGATGCAGATCATCGCGGATGTGACCGGCTATCCGGTGTTCGCCATCGAGCAGGATGTCGAAGCGGCGATGGGCGCGGCTTTGCTCGCGGCGCTCGGCGCGGAACTGATATCGCGCGAAACGGCGGAAGGCGGGTGGGTGACGCTCGTCGAAAGCGCGCTTCCAGATGTGGAGCGCCAGCGGGTTTATGCGGAGCGCTTCGCAGTGTAGTCGGGCTTTATCTGGCGTTGAAAGAGGCGATGCATCGGTTGCAGAAAGGGTGATTCGCTGGGTTCACCGAACCTGTACCGGCCGCGCATTAAACACCGGCTCCTGCACGAAATGCACATCGAATTGCTGAAGCGCATTGAACTGCGCTTCATCGCAGATATTGGAAAAGATGAGCGGAATCTTCAGCCGATGCGCATACACTACCAGATGCTTTACCACGGAATCGCGCAGCGCGTTGCCTGCATCCATCTTGATGAATTCGAGCCGCGCCATGTCGGACACGGCCATGATCTGCCCCGCGTTCGGCAGATTCCCCACGACCTTGAAGCCGTAGTGCTGATAGCTTTTGGTGAGGTAGCCGAGAAACGTCTTGTGCGCTACTGTCGCCGGCAGTTCGATCACCACGCGCGACGGATTCATCCCGAGCTCCAGCAGTACCGACGAAAAGTGCAGCCCGTGGTCGTACTTTCACGCTCTTCAGCAGGCGCTCATGCACGCGCGGAACAACAGGCCATGCCGCTGCGGGCCGAAGAAGTTGAACGTATGCAGCGCCCGCGATAAGCGGTCCAGCGTCACCAGATCGCGGTTGTCGGCAAACTGCGCGAACGGATCGCGCGGCGCATCACCTTCGATGAGCGTGATGGCCTGCACGCCGAGTTCATCGCCGAAACGCTCGGCGCTCTCCGGCGATGCGCTCAACACTTGCGGAAAACTGTGTGTGTGTGTGTGTGTGCCGACATCGAAGATCGGCTCGTAGGCGCTGGCGATCGTGCAGTCGCCGAAACGTGCGATGGCCTGCTGCGCATGCTCGCCTGCGCCCTCGACGATATGCGCGCCCAGAAACGGATGCGCCCAGGCGCGGGCAATGAGTTCGGGAAGGGACGGGGAGATCATGGCGTTCGGTTCGGCGCTGCGTTTGTGGTTGGACTTTGGGACGATGGTATCAGCGACCGCCGCTGCGCCATTCACCAAATCCACATATTGAGTGAGATGCGCGATATGGTCTGTAGAATCAGAGTTTACGTGCAATTTAACTAAACGTAATTGCTTTTACCCTTCGAAAAACCAAAGGATCCGATCATGCCGAGCTCGATACGCACACGGACGCGAACCGCCTACTATCAGTCCGGCTTCGCCAACGATTTCGCCACCGAAGCGCTGATCTTCTTCCACTACGCCGCCACCAGAAAACGCATACACTCCGACGAACAGCACCGCGATGCCCGACTTGTGGCGCGGACTCGCCTGTATGCCTTCGAAGCCGATTTCTAATACGAGCGTCGGCGTTACGCTGCGCACCGGTCCGAACTTTTCGATGGTCGTCTTGCGCACGATGGCGTCGACCTTGCGCATTTCTTCATCGGTGAGGCCGGAGTAGGCCTTGGTGAAGGGGACGAGTGTGCGCACACCATCGGCTTCGTCCCATACGGTGAAGGTGAAGTCCGTGTACAGGCTCGCGCGCCGGCCGTAGCCGCGTTGCGCGTAGAGCAGCACGGCGTTGATGGCGTAGGGATCGATCTTCCACTTCTACCATGTTCCGGATGCCTTGGTGCGGCCTACGCCGTACATCGACGCGCGCTCTTTCAACATGAAGCCTTCGACGCCGCGTGCGCGGCTTTCATCGCGCAATTTCGCCAGCGTGTCCCAGCCGGATGCGGTGACGACGGGTGACATGCGCAGCAAGTCTGCATGAAGTGACGACGCCAGCGCATCCAGTCAGGCGCGTCGTTCATGCAAAGGCGAGATGCGAAGATCGTGGCCATCGGCTTCGAGCAGGTCGTACGCGAGCAGGGCGGCGGGAGAATCCGCGAGCACTTACTTCGTCAGCGACTTGCGCGTGATGCGGCGGCTGCAAGCGCGCGAACGGCAGCGGCACGCTCGCGCCCGTTTCCCGCGCGAGGATTTCATCGTCGATCACGGTGCCATCGGGCAAGGCTTCGCCTAACGTCGCGAGTTCGGAGAAGCGCTCCGTCACGAGGTCTTCGCCGCGCGACCAGATCCACACGCGCCCGCCGCACTTTACTAGTCTAATGAACCAATGAAATTGCACTGATCTAAAGGTGCATGGGCAAAATGAATCTAACTGAAGCCGAGCGCGAAGAACTGCTGTCGATGCAGCGCAGCCGAACGATGGCCGTTGGCCGAGTGAGGCGAGCGCGGCTGATCCTGCTGCTGCTCGACGAAGGGGCCTCGCGCGGGGCGATCGTGAACGAGTTGCGATGCGATTCGCGTTTCATCGCCACATGGCAAACCCGTTTTGCCGGTGAGCGTCTGGCGGGGCCTGTACGGCAGGCACCGGGGTCGTGCGCCACGCCGTGACTTGGCGCGTCTTGAGGCGCGAGTGCTCGACTACACACTGTGTGTGGCGCAAACTGGCCGACGGCTCGACGTACTGGAGCAGCCGCAAGTTAGCCGCCCAGCTGGGACGCGCTGCGCCTTGCCGAACGAGTAGCAGAACAGCACCGACGTGCGCCCCTGCGATGCGTTATGACACCACCATGAATCGACGCCATCGAAGGCGGCTTGCGACCGGTCTCATCGATAGATTCGGCAGGCCGAACGTGGACTCGGTGATGAAAGTGTCGCGGCGCACGGGTTCGAAGGGCGCGCAGGTCTGATCCGGCTCGACCTTGTAATCGCGGGACGCAACCCACACACGTCCGCCATGCTCGACACGCACCTGCGCCGACCCGAGTACATGCCCTGCAGGATGCAGCGACACGCGCACGCCGTTCACATCAATTGCTTCGCCATAAGGAAGATCTTGCACGTCGATCCCCAGCAGCCGCGAGGTCAGCACGCCGACGCCAGGCGCCGCGCACAGATAGCGTGCATGTCCGAAACGCGCGTGGTCCGCATGCGCATACGTGACGATGGTTCGCTCCACGGGACGCCACGAATCGATATAAAAGTGGCCCGGTGGACAGAACAGTCCTTCGGGACGCGCGACGATGAGGTCGAATTGAGTGTCCACGTATCGTTGATGGCGTCTTGGTCCGGCAGAGGCACGACGCCTGCTAATGGTATGTGTTCAATTTTGACAACAAACGCACGTCACGAGCCCGTCATGGCGCTTTCATGATTTGCGGCGAGTGTAGTGTTGTGAGTTAAAAATTAATTGAATGATTAGCTGCTTACTGTGCGATGGACGGCACGTACTTCAAGATGTGGCGAAGAGCGGAAGACCCAAGGCGGAACTCGTGTTGAGTGACTCGGAGCGCGAACAACTCAAGGCATTGACAATGCGTCGCAAGACAGCGCAGGCGTTGGCGTTGCGAGCGCGGATTGTGCTGGCGTGCGCGAAGGGCGTCGACAATAAG
>LELG01000270.1 GCA_001045575.1 Candidatus Burkholderia pumila | reverse complement strand
GATTGGCAACCCCGTGAACAACGCGAAGTCCGTTGTGCTCACCGAGGAGGGGCTGCGCGAATCCGAGTGCCTCTTCAATCAACTCTTCCCTTCCCCCTCTCAAGCAGCAAAGATTGATAATGAAACTAATTTATAATTCATGACACTAGTTGGTTGAATTCATCGCTTAATAGCTGGAAGATGTTGCATTCATCGGCTCAAGGATCGCTGCGGCGAACCGTTATTGAGTGGATGAGCTGGCAAGCGTTGCAATTCGGAATTGCGTGATAGTGCCTCGGAACGCCGAACAGCCGCCGCGCACCGGGGATCGTCGAAAGCCGCCGGGATTGAGAAGGACCCCGGTGGGCGTACCGGGTTACCACCCGGAGTTATTGGGGCAAAATGCTCTATCAAATCCACTAATTTCAGCGGGTTTTGCTGTCCCCCGCACAGCCTGGGCCCAGGCCGCTGCCAAGTCGTTCGTTAACCCGGCCAGCCCATTGGCTTATGTTCCCGGCTCCACCCGTCTGGCGGCCGGTTATGAGTTGCTCTACCGACTGGGCAAGGACTACGAGAAGCCCGAGTTCGACCTGCATCAGATCGTCAAGGACGGCCACAAAATTCCGATCGTCGAGCAGACGGTCGTCGAAAAACCGTTTTGCCGCCTGCTGCACTTCAAGCGTTTCGCCGACGACAGCGCGACCGTCACCAAGCTGAAGAACGAGCCAATCGTGCCAGTCTGCGCGCCGCTTTCCGGCCACCATTCGATGCTGCTGCGTGACACGGTGAAGACGCTGCTGCAAGACCACATCTACATCACCGACTGGCTCGACGCGCGCATGGTGCCCGTCGAAAGCGGCCCGTTCCATCTGGACGATTACGTCGAATACATTCAGGAATTAATCCGCCATATCGGCGCGAAGGACCTGCAAGTGATCTCCGTGTGCTAGCCGACCGTGCCCGTGCTCTCCGCCATTTCGCTGATGGCGAGCCGCGGCGAGGACCGCCGCGCACCATGGCCATGATGGGCGGCCCGATCGATGCGCGCCGCCGCCCGACCTCAGTGAATTCGCTGGCGAACAAGCACTCGTACGGTACGAGTGGTTCGAGAACAACGTCATCTACACGGTGCCGGCGAACTATCCGGGCGTGGGCCGCAAGATGTATCCGGGCTTCCTGCAGCACGCGGGTTTCGTCGCCATGAACCCCGAGCGCCATTTGACGGCCCATTGGAATTTCTATCAAAATCTGCTGTGCGGCGACGATGAAGACGCTGAGCAACATTGCCGTTTCTGCGACGAATATAACGCCGTGCTCGACATGGCCGCCGAGTATTACCTGGAAACCATCCGCATCGTGTTCCAGGAGTTCCGTCTGGCCGAAGGCATGTGGGAAGTGAACGGCGAGATAGTGCGCCCGCAAGATATCAAGCACACAGCGCTGTTCACGATCGAAGGCGAACTGGACGATATTTCGGGCAGCGGCCAGACGCGCGCCGCGCACGACCTGTGAACGGGCATCGCGGCGAAAGACAAGCGTCATTTCACGGTCGAGAAAACCGGCCACTGCGGCATTTTCTCGGGCCGCCGCTGGTGCGCGATGATGTATCCGCAACTGCGTGAGTTCATCCTCGAACACGACAAGACGCCGAAGACGGAAGCGGTTCCCGCCTGTGACGATGCCCGATATCGGTCCACTTGCTTCACGCAAGGGACCGATTCCATACGCGGAAATAAAAACGTCGCACCCTGCAAAGGAAGCGATGTTTTTTCATCTCATGCAAACTCGGCTTATTTTCTCGTCAGATAAGCGAGCAGCAGTTCGGTATTCATACGGACGATTTGCTCACGCTGTGCCGATTCATTGAAATTGAGTCCAAAAGTTGCCTCCAGCGTGAATCGATTCGATACGGTATAGTAACCGAGTCCCGACAGCGTGATATAAAACTTCAGCGGATCGACGTCGTTGCGAAACAGCCCTGCTTTCTGGCCGTGTTCGAGAATGGAAGTCAGCGTTTCGACGATCGGCGAAAGATCGCGGATGCGATTCGATCCCTTGATGTATTTCGCTTCGTGCAGATTCTCGTTATTGACCAGACGCAAAAGTTCGGGATGGTCGCGGTAGTAATCCCAGACGAAATGGGCCAGCCGCGTCATGGCTTCGATGGGCGCCACGCCATCGAGGTCCAACGTGCTTTCAGCTTCCACCAGTGCGGAGAGCGCGTGCTCCAGTACTGCCGTGAATAGTTGCTCCTTGCTGCCAAAGTAGTAATAGAGCATGCGCTCGTTGGTCTCGGCACGCCGGGCGATCTGATCGACACGCGCGCCGAACAGTCCGCCTGCCGCGAATTCCTCGGCGGCCGCAAGAAGAATACGGCGCCGGGTGCCTTCAGGATCTCTTTTGATTTTCGGCTGATTCATGGTGGCATGATTCGGGAGCCGCGTTGCCGGAAATTCGTCACGCGGCCCATAGTGGGATCCATGACGTGAATGGGCGCGCCAAATAAATTAATGGATAACACCGTCCTGCGGTCAAACAGTAATATACTTTAATTATGCGCACACTAGGACGACATTGGCAATTGGGATCGAAAGCCATTCGCCACGGGCCGCTTCGACATAGGTGATAATATCGTCTGCTACACAAAACAAAGCTTGAACGCGCCCGTTTATTCGTCGGGCGACAAGCTCGTGCCGCCCGATTCCCCGCATCCCTCGTTCTACACGTTTGCTTGTGACCGCCACCGTTTCCAAGACGCTCGCTGAGCGCATCGAAGACCTGCTGCCGCAGACCCAGTGCACAAAATGCGGTTATCCGGCCTGTCGGCCGTATGCGGCCGCTATCGCCGCGGGCGAGGCGAACTATAACCAGTGTCCGCCGGGCGGTGAGGAAGGCATCGCGCGGCTTGCGGCGCTGCTCGGCAAGCCCGTCATTCCGCTCGATACAACGCACGGCGAAGAACGCCCGCGCCCCGTTGCCGTGATCGATGAAAACGTGTGTATCGGCTGCACCTTATGCATGCAGGCGTGTCCGGTGGATGCCATTGTCGGCGCGGCGAAGCTGATGCATACGGTCATTCCCGAACTCTGCACGGGCTGCGACCTGTGCGTGCCGCCCTGCCCGGTCGATTGCATCGACATGATCGATGTGACGGGCGACGCCACCGGCTGGGACGCATGGAGCCAGCCGCAAGCCGATGCTGCCCGCGAGCAGCACGACCGGCGCATGGTGCGTGAAACATGCGAGCGGACGGAAGCCGAAGCGTGCGCGAATGCCCGGAAGACGTCGATGGAAGAGTCCGCGAAGGCGAACGTCGTGGAAGAAAAACCCGCAGCAGCCGACGACGCCGAAGCGAAAAAACGCGCGATCATCCAGGCCGCGATGGAACATGCGCGAAAGAAAAAGGAAGAGTTAGCGGCCCTTGGCGCGGGACCGAAGAACACTGAAAACGTAAGCGCCGCCGTGCAGACTCAGATTGATGCCGCCGAAGCTCGCCGCGCGCGTCTCGGCCTGAAAGACGGCAACGAGAAGACCAAGCCATGAACGCCAACAAGCGACGCGCCATCTTCGAAACGCTGCAAAGCATCGATCCGCATCCGAAGTCGGAACTCGAATACACGTCGCCATTCGAGTTGCTGATCGCCGTGATGCTGTCCGCGCAGGCCACCGACGTCTCCGTCAACAAGGCCATGCGCAAGATGTTTCCCGTCGCCAACACTCCGAAGAAAGTGTTCGCGCTCGGTGAGGAAGGCGTGTCGGAATACATCCGCACCATCGGGCTGTATCGCACGAAGGCGAAGAACGTGATTGCGACGTGCCGCATTCTCATCGATCAGCATGGCGGCGAAGTGCCCGACGACCGCGAGGCGCTTGAAGCGCTGCCCGGTGTCGGACGCAAGACTGCAAACGTGGTGCTGAACATTGCCTTCGGGCATCCGACCATTGCCGTCGATACGCATATCTTCCGCGTGGCGAATCGTACCGGACTTGCGCTGGGCAAGGACGTGCGCGCCGTCGAAACCGCGCTGGAGAAGTTCACGCCTAAGGACTTCGTGCAGGACGCGCATCACTGGCTGATTCTGCATGGGCGCTACATCTGCAAGGCGCGCGTGCCGGAGTGCTGGCATTGCGCGATCGAACCGCTGTGCGAGTATCGGCCGAAGACGCCCGCGCCGGTTTAATGAGCGCGCGGGGGATTACAATAGCGCTATTGGATATCGAATAAGAATCAACAGTTTATGTTCAACCCTAGCCGCGACGAAATTCGCCAATTCTTCACCGAAATATGGCGCAAGGAGCGCGCGCACGAAATTCTGACGTCGCTCGAAAGCATGGCTGCCGACTGGATCGGCGAGCATCCGGAGTATCACGACGAACTCGTCAATCCCGATGCGGAACAGGCTGATTACTCGCCCGACCGTGGCAAGACCAATCCGTTCCTGCATCTGTCGATGCACCTCGCCATCAGCGAACAGTTGTCGATTGATCAGCCGCCGGGCATCCGCCGTGCGCATGACAAGCTCTTGGCGCGGCTCGGTTCGCCGTACGACGCGCAGCACGCGATCATGGAATGCCTCGGGCAGGTGATCTGGGAAGCGCAGCGCTCGAATACGCCGCTCGACACCGACGCGTATCCCGCGCTCATCGAAATGTGTGCTTCGCGCGACTAAATTGGGCTGGGTCCTGTACTGCACAGGACCCAGCCCTTTTAGTTTGAGCTTAATGCGGTCGTGATTGTAGTAGTGGATGTAGTGCGCCAAGCCAGTTTGCAACTCATCGAGATCGCGGAATCGGTTC
>LELG01000027.1 GCA_001045575.1 Candidatus Burkholderia pumila | reverse complement strand
TTCACTATGTGTTGGCGAGAATCGCTGATCACCGGATCTCGGCCATCGACGAGCTCTTGCCATGGCGTGTGGCTGACAAGTCGAACAAGTCAGCGGCCTCATCACATCAAGCTACCTAGTCGTCCCGATCGCGGCAATCATGCCCCAGGCGCGCACGCTTCTACGAACGGCCTAGGTGAGCCGCTTACTTAAATCCCGCAACATGCCGAGAAACATCGGCGAAAACAAATTGCGGCGCTGCGCGAACACGGTGTTCAGATTGGTGCCGGCCCATTCGAACCGGCCGCCATCGAGAAAAACGGGAAACGACATATCCGTGCGATGCGCCCGCACGCCGAGTTCATCGAACAGCGCGATCAGATTCGGATACGTGCGGTCGTTGAAGGCGAGAAAACCCGTATCCACGGGATGCGTCGTGCCGTCGAGCGTGACATCGACGGTATTCGTGTGGCCGCCGGGTTTTCCGGCGGATTCGAACAGCGTCACATCATGCTTGGCGCGCCAGAAAATACGCGCTCGCCAGATCCGCGGTGCCCACGCCGATCATCGCGATGCGTTGTTTTCCTGCTCGATGCGCAATCGGTTCCATGCGAATCGGTCTCCTCGCGGGTTGACGTTGGCGTTGACGTGCTACTTGCGCATACGAGACGCGCCGTGAATCGGATGCAGCGCGCGCTAATCGTCGCGCTGTCCCGGCGTCTGGAAGCCCGCCTGCCCGAGCTGTTTGGGCGACTGCGGCACGCGGCGAAAACGCGTCGTGTCGTAGCCCATCGCGTCGAGACGCGCAAGCATCGAACGATAGGTTTCATCGCTCATAGTCGCTTCGCGCGAGAAGATCCAGCCGAGCTTCTTGTTCGGGTAGCCGAAAATAGTGTAGCGATAATCGGGATCGACCCACAGCGTCATTTGCATTACGTGAATGGGCCAGAAAAGCTGCACGCTCCATTTGCCGCCGCTGTCGGGGCTTCACCGTATCGATAACTGGTGATGCGTTTCCTTCTGCTCGAAGCCCTTCTTTCTGCCGAAGAATTCATCGACGATCTTGCCGTCGTCACGCAGCGTCCACTGCACATGCGTGCCGACGAAATTGCGTTCGGCAAAGTACGGAATATTGGCGATGACAACCATCGGCCCATATAGCGCGGCAGATCGACGGGCACGCTTTTGAGCGGCACATCGGCGCGCGGATTCGGATTCGGCAGACCGTTCGAACAACTCGCCGCGATCACGACGATGCCCGCCGCAGCCAGCGCAATGACCAGCGCTTTTCTCATGCTTTCCCCTTTTCGAAGAGCGCGTGCGAGATGCTCCACTCGCCGCCGCGCCGGTAACCGAAGAGTTCCGCGACGGCCAGATAGAACATGCGCCAGCGCTGGAACCAGATGGGCGCGGCATCGCCGTAGACGTGGCGGAGCATCGGCATGATGGACGCGCGTTGCGCATCGAGCGACGCCAGCTAGTCCCGGGCGGTGCGCGCGTAATGCGTGCCGTCGATCCACCATTGGCGCGACACGCGCAAGTCGTCCTGAAAGTGCGTTAGCAGCGACGCGGACGGCATGGTGCCGCCGGTAAAGAAATAAGCGCGACATTCAGTCGCCGCTGTCGCGCGCCGCGAAGCGATACGCGAGCGTTTTATGCGCGAAGAGGTGCACGAAGAGCTTGCCATCGTCCGCGAGCCAGCGTGAAATTTTGGCGAGTGCGAGCAGCGCGCCGTAGTTTTTCACATGCTCGAACATTTCGATCGAGAGGATGCGGTCGAATGGCTGTTTGTCTTCCTCCGCGAATTCGAAGTCGACGATATTACCGGTCACCACGCGCAGATTCTTCGGCGCGCGCGCCTCGATGAACGCGTGCTGTCCATGCGAATTTGACAGCGCGACGACGTCGGAACGCGGGTAACGCTGCGCAATCCACAACGCGAGCGAACCCCAGACGCAGCCGAGATCGAGCACGCGCTGTCCGTCTTCGAGCGATGCGCGTTCTGCGTACAGTTCCAGCATTGCAATTTCAGCCTGCGCGAGCGGATTCATCGCCGCGCGGATAGTAGGCGCACGAGTACTTGCGAAGCGGCCCGAGATGCGCTTCGAAGAACGCGCCCGGCAGCTCGTAATGCTGTGCGCTCGCAGCCTGGGTTTCGATGGCGATCGGGCTGGCTTTCAGTTCCGCGACGAAGGCGTGTTCGTCGTAGCCGCGCTCGTCATTCAACCGTGATCAATGCACGCATGCCCGCGCGCACCAGCGCATCCAACAACCAGCCGCGTTCGCACGCGCGGATGTTCCCAGCTTTCGTCGATCGGCGGCATGGCGTGGGCTTGCGTTGCCTCGCTTGCTGACACGTTCATCGGTGAAGCTCCTTCGGGGGCCAGAGAATCAGTGCGCTCGTGGTGCGCATGTAGTCGTGGTAGCCGTTGCGCCTGTCGGCCATGCGCGCTTCGAGTAGCGGAATGCCCGATACCTTCAGAAATACCCACGCCATCAGCACCGGCGGCGCGAACGTCAGCCAGACGGCAATGTCCGCGGCGATGTTGACGGGACTCACGGCATCGTCCGAATATGAAGGGACGAAGAACGCGATGGACAGGAGCATCGGAATGATGGCCTGTAACTGGAAGAACCAGAACATGTTTGCGCGCGGCCTGCGCGCACCAGCGCTCGCGGAAGGCGTGATAGCGCGGATCTTCCGGTTTACCGGCGTTGCGCCGCCACAAATGCAATGCGAGACGCGCACCCACACCGCGCCGCCGATGGCGACGAACCCGCAATTGACCATCGCGCCCGTCCCGCAAGCCGCGATGACGACAGCAACCACGCCCAACGAAGCCGCCCACACGGGACCGACCATGCCGGCGTTCTTCGAGCACAACTGCTAGAGCCAGACGCCCGTGAACACGAGCACCAGGAAGATGAAAACGACTGCAATCGTGACTGTGATCGGCATGCGGCAGTTTCCGTAATTTGCCTGGTCACACGCAATACGGATGCCGCGCCGCAAAAGATGCAGCGAATGCAGAAAATTTCAGCACTTGGGTCGAACCGCTACGGTTGAACGGAAACTCGACGGCGATGCGTTACGCGGAATTCATCGCGCCTGTTGCGATGACCGGACCCGTAGGCTGGCTGGTCGGCGATCCGCCCGTCGGTTCGATGGACACCGCCAGCGTCGACTGCGCATTAAGCCGCGCCATGATTTCGGGCGGAAGCTGCATGGTCTCGGATTCGGCCGGGAACACGCCGAGCGGAATCGGCTTCGCGTTGGGCGCGATCAGCCACAACTCGGTTGCGCGGTCGGCGGCGAGCGTCGCGTGGACCGCGGGCACCACGACCATGCGTGAAAATTGTGCACATCGACGGTGGCGGTCCAGTGCGCGACGCCGTCCGGGCGGGCGATCGTCGCAACTTATATAGCCGCTTGGCGCTTGCGCGGTGGTTTGTTGCGTCGGTGCACGCGCGTGAGGTTCCCGCCGAGCAGAACCAGCGCGGCGACGCTTGCGCCTGCGGCGAGCCATCGCCAAAGGTTCAGGCTGTCCCACATGCTCCGCTTATCCGGGACGCTCGCAGGCGAAGCAAGCCACCCGAGATTGCGCGTGATGCGCGTCCACACACGCTCGGGCGGTTCGATCGCACGCACATCGAGCGCGAGCGGTGCGGAGCCGCCCGTACCAGTTGTCGAGCGTGCGCTGCAAGGCTGGATTACGTTCGATGTCGCGCTCCAGCGCGGCGCGTTCGGCGGCATCGAGCATGCCGAGCGCGTATTTAGCGCAGCGCAGATCGTCGTCGCGCGGATCGCTGGGTTGGGCTGGCGTGTTCATTGTTCGAGGCAGGTCTTCAGCTGCATGAGACTGCGGCGGATCCAGCTCTTCATCGTGCCGAGCGGGACGGCGAGACACTGCGCGAGTTCGTTATAGGTCGTGCCGGTGAAGAAGACTTCGCGGACTACGCAACCTTGCTGTGGTTCGAGCCGGTCGAGACATTCTTCCAGACGCCGCCGCTCTTCGCTCGACTCCACCGCCGCGGCGGGCGTGGGCGCTTCATCGGCGACTTCGGGCATGTCGTCATCGCCCAATAATTCTTCACGAGGCTGACGCATGCGGTCGATCGTACGATTCCGCCCGAGCGTGATGAGCCAGGTAATGGCGCTGCCGGAAGTCGTGTCCGTCACGGGCAGGAGGCGTCGAGCGGCACTCGGGCGTGGATTCTTACCAGAATATAACACTGCATTGCGATGCCGCCATGCGAAAGCATGGACAAAAAGAGGAAGAAACGGTGTCATTGTCGATGTCCTGACCACTGGCGGCGGCCTTGCTTACCTTCAGGACATACGGACGACGACGCTTGCGGGATGCAATTACCTGCACCTGCGCGATGAAAGCATTGTGTTGCGGCAAGCGTCCGCGAGACAGCGGCAGGCGTATAGACGCTTCATGGCGGCGGTGCGGCGGCCATCCACGGTGAGCATATAGTCGATGAACAATTCCTGGCCTTTGCCGATAGGCTCGATGGCGCGGATGAACACGCGCTCGCCGTCCTGTTCCGCTTCGCAATTGGGCGCGCAACTGTGGTTGAGCCAGCGGGCCGAGTTGCCGCCGCGCGCGCCGTCGATCACGCTGCCGTCATCGAGACCGAAGAGGAAGGTGTGGCCGTCTTCGGCTTTCGAACGCTCGTGGATGCGTTGCGCTTCCTTCCACGACACACGCGTTCCCTTGTATTCGAGCAGCAGCGTACCGATGGGCAGCTCGGCGAGGGCGAACACGCCCCGGCCATGGACGGGCGAATTGCGAACGGTGATTCGGCGCATGGTGTGTGGCGGATCGCAGAGAGAGTGTGTGTTTGAGCCGGAGCGCGGCCATCGTTATGACGATGCCGTCATAAATCGCTGTCACGCCCACGTCCGCAGTTTCCACCAGCAGGCGCATCACGCGCAAGAAGAAGCGCGTCATAAATAAGCCGAAGTGCGGGACGCTGGCGCGGTATCGGAATCGCATAGTCGAAGTGCTGGGCGAGGTGCGCGGGCAACGCGTGATGATCCGCTCGATTCATGACGATGGCGTCGAGCGGAAGACGGCGGTGAAGTGGGTCAAAGACGGCGGTGAAGTGGGTCAATCTGGTGTCGTTGGAGATGGCGTTGTTTTGAAATCTCGCGTCAACGCCGCCTGAGCAGATACGTATCCATGATCCACCCTTCCTTCTTCCGCGCTTCAGCACGCTTGCGTTCGACCTCATCCGCCACCTCACTCAACTTCCCCGCCACAAAAATCTCATCCGGCGTCCCCACATACGCGCCCCAGTAGATATCGACATCTTCATCGATCACCTGCCGGAACGCGTTCTGCACATCGAGCATCACGATGACGCTATCTACTCCAGATGGAAACCCCTGCGCGATTCCCCGTCCATTCGTAATCGCAACGGATTTCCCGATTGCATTCAACGCCACGCGATGCTTCGCCGCCAGCGCCTGCACGCTGCTGATGCCCGGAATCACCTCATACTCGAATGCATGCCGCCCGCTCTGCGCAATCGCACCGACGATGCGCATCGTGCTGTCGTACAGCGATGGATCGCCCCACACGAGGAACGCACCGCATTCGCCGTCGGCGAGTTCGTCGGCGATCAGGCGTTCGAATACATCCTGCTTGTCGCGGTTCAACTGCTCGACCGCGCCGACATAGTTCGCGCCATCCGGCCCGCGCTCGGGACTGGCCGTCTCGACGATGCGATAGCCGCGATCCTTCACATATCGCTCGATGATCTCGCTCCGCAATTCGATGAGCTTCGCCTTCGCTTCGCCCTTGTCCATCACGAAGAAGACATCGACCTGATTGAGCGCGTTCACGGCCTGCATGGTGACGTACTCGGGATTCCCGGCCCCGATGCCAATAATGAGGATGCGTTTCATGATCTGTGTCCGACGGATGGGCGCAGGCAAAATTGCAGTCTAACCGCTCGCGTCCTCATTCTTCGCTCATTCTCGCGGCTCAGAATGGTTTCATCGACGAACCGAATGGAGATGAAGGTGAAGATGAACGCGATTCAAAAGGTCATGACCGCCGTGGCGATGAGCGCATGCCTCGTAATTGCCGCGCAGGCGCATCCGTTTTTCGGTGTGGGCATCGTGGGCGGGCCGGTATTTCCGGTCTCATCGAATGGGCAGAGCGCGCCGCCGCTGCCGGTGTGTATCCGCATGCGATGGACTACTCCGGTCCTACGCCGCCGCCCGATGCGCCGCCGGGAATTTGATGTGCTATTCCATTCCGCGTTAGGCCTGAACGCTTACACAAAGGAGCGTACCATGATCCCGCCGATCCACTTCGCCGCGCTCGCGGACTCGCTCCGCGATGGCTACGGCAACCGCATCCTCACCTCGGTCAACGATCACGATGTCCACGTCAGCGTGATAGAATGCACCGTATCGATGGCACTATCATCCGGTATCGGATGAGACGTTCATCGGCGTCGAGGGTACGCTGGTAATCGACTTCGAGGCCGGCGCGGTCGAACTCACCGCAGGCCAGACGCTGACGATTCCCGCCGGCATCCGGCATTGCACGAGGCCGAAGGACGCGCGCTCGGTCAACTTCACCATCGAGAAGAAAGAGAATGAAACCGTCTTCTGCGATGCACCCGCCGCCGCGGATTAGCACGTCCGTGTTGCGCACTTCTTCAGCGGGAACAACTAAAATGTGAGTTACTCTAACGGAGTAATCGCATCGTGCACCAGCCTTTGAACATGATCACCCAACTCAGTGAAACCTGCCGTTCGAATCTCTTTCGACTGACGTTCTGCACGCTGGCCGACGGCCTTGCGTTCGTCATGGCCGATAACCGTGAAGCCGCATGACGCATCGGCAAGACGGTTATCTCGGTGCTAAAAACCGTACCAATCTACGAAGTCGAGATCCGCGAGATGCATGCGTTCGATGAACTCGTGCAAAACGGCATCAGCGAGGACGCGGGCATGCGCGCATCTTCGAAGTCGTGCGCGCGGACAACCAAGTGACGGAATGAGCAGGCGCGCCCTATTTCCTGACCAACGATGCCTCGCTGCTCGGCAAGTGGGCCGAACTGTGCGCGGACCTCGCGGCAAGCGCGGCGCGCACGGCCATTCATCGGGCTAAATAAAGCGCGACACGGGAACGTCCGGTGCTAACTGCACGACACCATTCGTGCGTACGCTAACAGGGCGGGGGCGCGATGATCCGGTCATACAACCACAAAGGTTTCGTGCTCGAAGTCGCGGTGGAGGCAAACTTTCGCGTCGTCTCGGCAGCTACGCCCGAAGCGAGCTATCTCGCGGTCGTCACGATCAACCGCTCAGGCCGGCCCGTGACTGCATTCTCACCGCTTCAGGTCACGCAGCGCCGCATCCGCTATTTCGACAGCGCCGAAGACGCGCTGATGAGCGCGCATTCCGCAGGGCAAACCTTCGTGGATCAATGGGTGCAGGACGCGCATTAGATGGCGTCAGGCCGCATCAGGCGGCCGATTGCATTTCGGTGCGATAGCTCGTGTCATCGAGCGCGTTGTCCAGCAGAGCGAGCTGGCGCTGCAGGCTAGCGACACGCTGGCTTTGCGACGGCACCAGATCATAATCCGCGTCGAGTTGCGCGATGCGCATGTCCCAATACTTCGTCGGAAGTCGCCCAGGCTCGACGCTGCGTTCGACGAACTTCGCCAGAATCAATTCCAGATGTTGAAGTTCACGCTCCGCAATCTGCGTGGGTCGACACTGTCGGAACTCGGGATTCACGCCTGTCTTCATGCTTTGCTTCATGTTCCATTTCCAGCTCGATTTTCAGAAGCCCATATTGAGCAAGGCCTGTACCGTCAGAGGATTTTTCGGGCCCTCATTTTGTTTCCAATTGAAACGCGATGCGTTGCGAGCCCCGTCTAGCTTAGCCGCAAACGTTTGACCTAAATCGTTCATAAACCGCCCATTTGCCTGATTATTAGGCAGAGATGAATGCGACGTGTTTTCAAATGATGAAATGCGACGGCTGAATGCGAAAAAATTTCATTGAAAACCGGACGTTTCTTCAAAGTCTAATTAGATCCGAGCTTGCTGATTTTTAGATGACTAATTCTAAATTCTCATTTTTGAAAGAAAATCTTTTGTGTGAAATATTTTGAAAGTCATTTTGACTTCAGGCCGACCACCTTTATGAACGAAAAAGCAAAAACGCCCGCGCGGGCCGCGATGGCGAGGCTGCCCAATGCGTGCTGCTATTCGAACTGAAGGACAAGCAGGTCCAGCAATTCTTTCTGGGCGGGCGCTATCCGAATGCTGAGACGATCCGACGCGTTGCCGAGACGGTCAGACGCTCGCGTTCGACAATGAATGAAAGCAAGACGCTTGTAAAGCCGCTGGAACGTCTGTGCGAAGCATTGCCGCATGTGGGCATCAATAAGCTGCGTGTCGCGGCGACCTTGCTAAACGAGATCCGCATGACGCGGCGCACGCGGCATGGCGGAATGAAGCTCATCGACGACGGCGAGGCCATCGCAAGGATCGACGATGCCGCTACGCAATATGCGACGCGTGCCGCGCATGATCGCGCGGTGCTGGAACGCATGATCACGTACGCACAGAGCGCGCGCTGCCGATGGTGCATGCGGCTCAATTACTTCGCCGCCGATATCGCCGAAGTCAAGGAAGCGCACATCAGCAAACTCACCGACGAGTTGCACAACGAGAACTGCGGCGTGTGCGACAACTGTCTGTTCCGCCGCAAGTGGTGGAAAGTCCGCACGAGACCCACGAGAAAACGCACAAGGCAAAGAAGCCGCGCACGTTCGATGCAGGCGATATCGTTCGCGTCCGGCGCTATGGCGAAGGCACGGTGGATATGGTGAGCGGTGACCGCGTTGCAGTGCGCTTTCCCGATGATGAGACGCAAACTTTTTTGCGCGTCATGTGAGGCGCGTGGCCATATCGCACGAATCCACAGGACAACAGAAATAAAATAGGGGCGGTTTTCTCTCGCGAGACCACCCCGCGTCCTTCGAAAGGCTGCTCGGAGTTCTATGGACAGAGACAAGGTTATCAGCGCTCTGTGACACTTTTTAACCTTATCGGCCGCAAGATATTCTCCGTTATGTGCAGGAATAACGTGGTCCATGTGCAACATGAAATTGTTCGTAACGAAATGCGCTAAAAACGTTAAGGCCGCTAAGCGCCTGAGTTTTAATAATTCTTAAGCGCTAAAGGCTCTGATCTTCAAAATGCACAAGTGATTGTTGCGCCTTAAGCGGTCTTTAAGCGGGCAACGGTCGAATAAAGTGTGTCCAGCTTTTAAAGTAAAAGACGTGTCGACGTTCTACGCCTTAGAGATCTTTTGCTTCGAAGCTTTAGATAAGGACACACAGAACCATGAAGAAAACCCTACTTCTCGCAGGCGTTCTGGGCGCCTTTACCGCATCGGCTCAGGCACAAAGCAGCGTAACGCTTTACGGCACCCTGGATGCCGGCCTTATATATAAACAACGCCGGCGGCCATAACAACTGGCAGCAAGGCAGCGGCTTGGTTTCGGATAACGTATTTCGGCTTGAAGGACAGTGAAGATCTCGGCGGCGGGTTGCATACGCTCTCCAAGTTGGAGAGCGTATGCAACCTCAATAATGGCCGCTATAGCGAAAGCAACACGGAGTTCAACCGTCAGGCTTACGTCAGTCTGCAAAGCGATCAATACGGTACGGTGACGCTGGGCCGTCAATATGATTCGCAAGTCGATTATCTCGGCCCGCTCTCGGAAGCCGGCAGCGGCTTTGGCAACAACCTGGCCGCGCATCCGTTCGATAACGACAACCTCGATCATTCGTTCTCGCTCAAGAACTCGGTCAAGTATCAAAGCGCGAATTACGGCGGCTTCAAGTTCGGCGGCCTGTATGGCTTCTCGAACGATGCTGGCCAGTTCTCGAACAATCGCGCATGGAGCGCGGGCGCGTCGTATTCGACTGGCCCGCTGAATTTCGCGGCGTCGTACTTGCAGATCAACAGCTCGCGCATGGCCAATGCGAACGGCGCGGTGTCGGCAGGCGCGAGCAACAACGCGAACAACCTGACGGCCGAGCAGCAGCGCTCGTTCGGCGCGGGCGTCGATTACACGTACGGCCCGGCGACGGTCGGCTTCGTGTGGACAAACACGCACTACGACAACCTGATCGCGGCATCGTAGGGCGGCACGTCGTTCACGCTGCCGAGCGGCTCGAACCTACATGAACAACTTCGAGCTGAATGGCCGCGCCGGCTCTTGCTTTGGACGCTGCGTACACATACACGGGACGGCAAGGTGAACGGCGCGAATGTGGCGATGACCAACACGCTGTCGCCTTCGTCGACGGGGAATCAGGTGGCGGCGAGACCGTGGGTCTGCGTCACCGCTTCTGAGTTGGATGTCAGACTTTGATCGCCTGACTTCGTGAGAAGCCGGGCGATGCGAGGCAAAAGCCGGGTTCCGTGTGTTACGGAACTCGGCTTTTGTTTTGCTAATCGGATGGTTTCGGTTCGGAGTCGAGTCGTGCCTGGCGAAGTTGCTCGGTGTTCCATACGCTGAGTTTGATAGCGCGTTGGAGCATGCCTACGGTCAAGATCTCTTTGGGATACTTTACCCACCCCATCTTCTTGTGCCACTACCTGAAAAGCGCCGGGGAGGCGGCTACTGCATAAACAGCACAAACCACCAGAAGCGCTTTGCACGACGAAAGCCTGGCAAAAGTCGATCAACTGCAGGCCCCTGAAATATTTACCAAAAATCCGCAACGCATCTCACATTAGAAGAAAGAGTTGAATGGGTGCCAGCCTCTATACACGCTTGTTCTACTGGCAATTGTTCGTCGAAGGAACGCGTCTTGCTTAAGCCTTGCGCTCGGAAGCCTTGCCGAGGGCATGTTCATATAGCGGCCATGCGTAGCCCGTGTACGGAGCAGATCTTCGAGAACGCCTGAACTCGGCGCACATGGCGGCGTGCGTCGCTTGTCTGGCTCCTAAACCGGCGCTCCTTACTCCTTGCCCTGCGGCCGACTTCAGACGTTTGCAGGCCGTTTTTTTAGATGTGAACAGGCCCAGCGGTTCCACCCGGCGGATCACCGAGATTCAACCCGAGTCAATTTCGGTAGCGAGCAGCAATGTCAGACCCGACCGACACCCAGGACCCGTCGCGAGCCAACGACGCGAAGACCAAACCACACGTCAAGGCCAAGCCCGACAGCGGGAATGGCAAGAACGACGACAACGGCAACAGCCGCAAAAAACCGCTGATCATCCTCGCCATCGTCGTGATCGTGCTGGCGCTCAGTGCATTCATTTGGTGGTTCATGACGCGCAATCAGGTCAGCACCGACGATGCCTACACCGACGGCGACGCCGTCACCATCGCGCCAAAAGTAGCAGGCTATGTCGTGGCGATGAACGTCGACGACAACAAATTCCTCCACAAGGGCGATCTGCTCATCAAGATCGATCCGCGCGACTATCAGGCGCAACTCGATCAGGCTAACGCGCAACTCGCGCAAGCGCAGGCGCAACTCAAGTCGGCGGAAACGCAACTCGAAGTGGCGCGCGTGCAATATCCCGCGCAACTCGCGCAAGCGCAGGCGCAAGAGCAAACGGCGCGCGCCAATCTCACGCAGGCGAACGCGGCTTACGAGCGGCAAAAGAGCGTGGATATCCGCGCGACCTCGCAACAGAACATCGATACCGTGACCGCGCAGCAAAAGAGCGCAGCGGCGAATGTCGCGCAGGCGCGTGCGCAGGTGCGTACCGCGAGCCTCGTGCCGCAGCAGATTGCAACCGTCATCGCCAACGTCGAAGAGAAGCGTCAGCAAGTGCGGCAGGCCGAAGCACAGGTGGAAACCGCGCAGCTCAATTTCGGTTACACCGAAATGCGCGCCCCCGCCGATGGCTGGATCACGAAACGCAACGTGCAATACGGCACGTTCCTGCAAGCGGGATCGTCCATCTTCACGCTGGTCACCACGCGGCTCTGGATCACCGCCAATTTCAAGGAAACGCAGCTCGATCGCATGCGCCCCGGCAACAAGGTCGATATCGATGTCGACGCCTATCCCGGCATCAAATTGCACGGCCACGTCGATAGCGTGCAACTCGGCAGCGGCTCGCGCTTCTCTGCGTTCCCTGCCGAAAACGCGACCGGAAACTTCGTGAAGATCGTGCAGCGCGTGCCCGTGAAGATCGTTATCGACGATGGCCTGAAGCCTGAGACTTCCCTGCCGCTCGGCCTGTCCGTCGTGCCCACCGTGATGCTTACGCACTGAAGCCATGAGCGATACCCAGGCAGAACACGACGCCAGCAGCTGGAAGCCGCGTTCGAATCCGTGGCTGATCGCCGTGGTCGCCACGCTCGCGGCGTTCATGGAAGTGCTCGACACGACCATCGTCAACGTCGCGCTACCGCATATCGCCGGGACCATGTCCGCAAGCTATGACGAAGCGACGTGGACGCTCACGTCGTATCTCGTGGCGAACGGCATCGTGCTGCCGCTGTCGGCGTATTTCTCGAAGATTCTCGGGCGCAAACGCTACTTTCTGATCTGCATCGCTGCGTTCACGGTCTGTTCGTTCATGTGCGGCATTGCAACGAATCTCAGTGAACTGATCTTTTTTCGCGTGTTGCAAGGCTTTTTCGGCGGCGGGCTGCAACCGAGCCAGCAATCGATCATTCTCGATACCTTCCCGCCCGAACAACGCGGCCGCGCGTTCTCCATTTCCGCCGTGGCCATCGTCGTGGCGCCCGTGCTCGGGCCGACGCTCGGCGGCCGGATAACCGACAATTTCACGTGGCCCTGGGCCTTTCTCATCAACGTGCCGGTCGGCGTGCTGACGACCATCGCGGTGGCTCAGTTCGTGGAAGATCCGCCTTGGGAGAAGAAGAAGGATCCGAAGGAAGTCGGGATCGATGCCATCGGCATCAGTCTGATCGCCATCGGTCTCGGCTGTTTGCAAGTGTTCCTCGATCGCGGCAAGGACGACGACTGGTTCAAGTCGAGCTTCATCACGACGTTCGCGGTGCTGGCGGCGGTCGGGATCGTCGGGGCGACGTTCTGGCTGTTGTATGCGAAGCGGCCCGTCGTCGATCTGCGCGTGATGAAAGACCGGAACTTCGCGCTGGGCTCGGCTTCGATATTCGGCTTCGCGTCCGTGCTATACGGAAGCGCGGTGCTCATTCCGCAACTCGCGCAGCAGCAACTCGGCTATACAGCGACGCTCGCGGGCCTCGTGCTGTCGCCGGGCGCGGTGTGCATCGTGCTCCTCATACCGATCGTCAGCAAGCTGATGAATATCATCCAGACGCGCTATCTCGTAGGCTTCGGCTTCTTTTTGATGGGATGCTCGTTACTCTATTCCCATCATCTGGTGCCGAACATCGACTACAATACATTGACGATGATGCGCAGCGCCCAATCCATCGGCATCGGCTTTCTGTTCGTGCCGGTAACTACGCTGGCGTATTTGTCCTTGCCAAAGAATCTGAACAACGATGCCTCCGCGCTCTTCACGATGTTCCGGAACATCGCGGGTTCCATCGGCATTTCACTGGCGACGGCGGCGATTCGCGAGCGCACACAGGCGAACATGGCGCACATGGTCGAGCACATGACGCCGCTGAACCAGAACTATAGCGATGCGGTCGCGCGCATTGCCCGCACGCTGATGGATAGCGGCCAGACTATGTCGCAGGCAATGACCGCCGCGACTGGCCGCATGTACACGACCTTCGTCTCGCAGGCGGCGATCATGGCGTATCTCGACGTGTTCCTCATCTGCGCTGTGTTCTCGTTCATGTTCATTCCGCTCACGTTTTTCTTCTCGCCGGTGAAGGCGTCCGGTCAGGCGGGAGGGCATTGAAATGAAACCGCTTCTTCCTCTGCCGATGATCGCGCTGGTGCTGAGCGCATGCGCCGTCGTGCCCGACTACAAACAGCCAGCCGCCGATGTTCCCGATACCTGGAACGACACGCAGCACGCGCAAAACGCGCCAAACGATCCGCGTGTGCCGCATGCGGATGCGCCATCGGTCGTGCAGACTTCCGCCGATCCGGATCCGCGCTGGTGGAAGCAGTTCCACGACGCGACGCTGGATTCGCTGATCGATGATGCGGTGTCCGGCAACCTGAATTTGCAGGCGGCGGTGCTGCGGATTGCGGAGGCGCGTGAGCAGAGCGTGTCAGCGGCAGTGGCAGGCTTACCGCAGATCAGCGCTAATGCGAGCGTGAAGCGCGAGCAGCTTGGCATCAAAGGCTTCCTGCAATCGCAAGGCGTCTACGATCAGGTGAATCAGGCCGGCGCGAACGCCGCAACGATTCGCGGCGCGCTTGATCAGGCGACATCGCCGTCCACGCTGTATCAGGACGGCTTCGATGCCTCCTGGGAACTCGACCTGTTCGGCCGCGTGCGGCGCTCGGTGGAATCCGCGAATGCGCAGACGCAGGCGCAGATCGAAAGCCGTAACGATGCGCTCGTCTCGCTCGAATCCGAAGTCGCGCGCACATATTCGCAATTGCGCGGCGCGCAAGCCATCAAGCAGATCACGCTCGCCGAAATCGATGCCGAGCAGCAGATTCTCGATCTCACGCGCGAGCAGGCGTGCGTCGGTCTGACGAGCCAGCAGGACGTGCAGAGCGCGAGCGCACAGGTCGGCATCTTGCAGGCGCAGTTGCCGCGACTCGATGCGCAGATCGCCCAGGCGATGAATGGGCTGTCCGTGCTGACCGGCAGCCCGCCCGGTACGCTCGACGTCGAACTCACGGACAACAGCGGCAGCGCCGTGGTGCCGCCCGTGCCGCCGACGGTGCCCGTCGGTTTGCCATCGACACTGGCGCGCAGGCGTCCGGACATTCGGCAGGCCGAAGCGCAATTGCACGCGGCCACCGCCGAAGTTGGCGTCGCGGTCGCGCAGTTGTATCCGGATATCTCACTAACTGGGCAGGTCGGCATACGCGCGACCAAGGCGAGCTATCTCGCGCACTGGTCGAGCCTGTTCTGGTCGGTTGGCCCAAGCATTTCGCTGCCGATATTCGAAGACGGCGCGTTACGTGCGAACGTGCGTGTGGCGAAGGCGGAAGCGGGCGCGGCGGCGTTGCAGTATCGGCGGACGGTGTTGTCCGCGTTGCAGGACGTCGATAACGCGCTCGTGAACTATCGTACCGAGCAGGACCGGCGCGCGGCGCTGGTGCGCACGGTGGAAGCCAACCGCATCAGCCTGCAACTGGCGACGGACATTTATCACAAGGGTATTACGGCGTTCGTGACCGTGCTCGATGCCGAGCGCCAGCTTGCGCAGACACGCACGCAGCTTGCGCAATCGACGGTGAATGTGACGACGAATTTCATCGCCGTGTACAAGTCGTTGGGCGGCGGGTGGCAGGAAGACGCCGCGCAGAACTAACGCCGGCGTTTCTTCCAGTCGCAATCGGCGGGCGGATCGGCTGCGTCGGGCTTGCCGACCGATTGTGGATTCTCGCTGCATAACGTCACGAAGCCGACGTCCTCGCTATCGGCCTGACGCTTTCTCAGGCTTTCGACGGAGCGCAACGCATCGGACAGGGCGTTGGCATCGAAACGTTGGTAATGGGCGTGAACATCCGCCAGCCAATAGACGACGAACATCGTTCTGCCTTTTTTAGACGATAGGTTGATCCGGTTTTCCCGAAGTGTAGTTTTCGCAAGCCGCATCCAGCCTGAAGACGGAGCGGCGCGCGTGTCAGCGGAACGATCGTTGCTTTGAAAAGCGCTCACACCAGAGCCGCGATGCAACCACAACACCGTGTACCCGATTTAGCCGTTTGGCGGATTCCCGCACCCGCGATGCGTCACGATGAACCGCGCGTGCTGATCGCCGACGACCTCGAAGCAACCCGCACCATGTGCCTCGCGCTGGACGCGGACTCCACCGTGCGCGCCGTGCACACCGAACTGGACGCGGTGACGCTCGCGCGCAAGTGGCGTCCGGGCGTCGTGCTGCTTGACCTGATGATGCCACTCGGCGACGGCTGGGAAGCGGCCGAAGCAATTCGCGCCATCGATCTGGATTATGCTGCTGCTCGCCCATACGAGCCGCACGGATCCGGAGGATCTCACGCGTGCGCAACGCACGGGATTCAACGGTTATTTCGTCAAGCCAACGGAACTGGAACGCATGATCGATCTGATGCGAAAGTATTTCGCGGCGGCGGAAGTCGCGCGTCCGCGCTGAGTGCGGCCGTGCCCGCGAATGTGCGTCTTAATCGGTCCACGCGTTATGCATGAAACATGCTCTCGGGCGCGCGCATGACCGAATCCCCGATTTCGAACTCCCCGCGCGCCGAAGACGTGCGCTGCAAGCCCGCGCTATAGCCCGACCGGAACGCTTACTCGCGTCTGCCCGGCCCGTGATGCTGTTCGAGCGTGGCGGTGAGCGCCGCTTGTTCCTGCGTCAGCGCGCGCAGCAAGGCGAAAATTTCCTGCTGGCTCGATTCGGCGCAGTTGGCGAGATGCTTCAGCCCGGCTGGCGCGGTAAGCACGTCAGTCAGTGCGTGAATGGCGTGAGCGAGATTGGCACAGCGCGTTTCGATGGGCGCTGCATGATCGACGACCGTGTGTCCGGCATCGCCTATTGTGACTTTGACTTCATTCATTGATTTCTTTCCTGTTGCCCGATGCGTTCTTTAGAATGTTTAGCGATCCTGAACGGGATAAAAGAGGCGTAGTCAGGAAAATGTGCTAGACGGGTACGCGCATCGCAACTCATCGCGCGCACGAGTTGCGATTTGCAGCCGATGGTTATGCGTTGACGTGTCAGCGCTGCTGATCGTCCGCGTATTGTGCGGCGGTCCGCTCGTCTCGGTGGCAACATGAACTTTCAGCACGACGTCCCAATACTCGCAGTAACCCGCCCAGAACGGCGTCTGCGCCTGTGCCGAAGCCCGCTCCGGCAACGGATGCGGCAGCAGGCGGCCCAGCCGCGCGACCTCCCTGCGCTTCCATTGCGCCAGCGTGCGGCCATGTCCGCGCAGCGGCGCACGCGTTTCTTCGATGCTCGATACTGCCAGCCAGAAGCCATCGGCGGGATGCGCCGCTATATGCGTGAGGATCGACGTGTCGGGTTTCGGGCCGCGATCATCGATGGTGCCGATCTGGCAAAGATGTGCATCGCCCGGGCAAGGGATTGTTCGTTTTCGTGTTGCATCTCGCCTCGCATTTCTTCTTCTCGATATTAATATGTTGTTGCCCTGCATTATTAAGATAACGCATCGAAGAGAGGGGCATGCGCTTGTCGACAAAAATGCTACGTTTCGAAGTGCAAAGAAAAAGCCCCTGCATCAAACGATGCAGGGGCTTTTTCTTTCGAACGAAACGCGATGTGTCAGTGCTGCGCCTGATCCACCGCGATCTGTTCCTGTTGCCGCCGATGCTCCAGCGCCGCATTCACGCCCTTATCGTAAAACGAATGCGCCGTGTGATGTTCGAGCGCGTCGATGAGTGGAAACTGCTCGTCGGCAACCGATTGCAACAGACTGAGCATGTCGCGCTTCATGGTTTCGTTAAAGCTTTCGATTGCGCCCGGCGCGCAGACCATGTTCACCAGCGACGACAGCAGACGCGCGCGGCTTCTGCAATGTTCGGCGATCGGCGTGTTGTGGGAGACGACGGTGTTGCCCTGTGCATCGACCGTGATCTGGAGGTTATTCATTTCGACCCTTGAATGTGACTGACCCTGCCGATATTTAATCTGAGCGTGGTCAGCAATACGCTAGGAAAGTTCGGAGTGTCAGACACCGCAATCGAGAATGTGAGCTTCGAAGAACGGGCGCATGTGGCCGGTTTCGCCTGCGGCGTTCGCGGTGACGGCGGCCACGATGCTGCGTTTGGGAGCGACGAAAATGAATTGCTCGCTGAAGCCCGCCGCGAACATGTAGCGCGGCGCGATCCACTACAGATAACCGTAGCGCGCGCCTTCATTCGGCGGGCCGCCATCTACATGCGGTGAAATAGCGTCGTCGATAAACAAAGCGCTGATCGACGAAGCGCCGCGTTCCAGAACGAGCTGGCCGAGCGGCGCCATGCCTTGTGTGCGCAGCGTGAGACCGCGGGCGGAGAACGTGTGGCCGGTTTCATCGCTAATCCATTCATATTAGTCGATGCCGAGCGGCGCGAACAATTTCTCGCGCGCATACGCTTCGATCGTGCGCCCCGTTGCGCACTCCAGCGCGAGCGACAGAAGTTGAAGCGCGTGCGAATTATAGGCGAAGCGCCTGCCGGGATCGGGCGCAAACGGACGCGACAGGATGAAGCGCACGCGCGGATCGAAGGCGTCGTCGCGGGCGGAGCGGCCTTCGTCGTCCTGAAGCGCCTGCGTCAGCGGCGTCGCGATCCAGCCGGGCGCGACTGCGTTGACGCGGATGCAGGCGATCGCCAGCGACTTCGTCAGTTGCGCGACGCCGCCTTTGCTCGCGCTGTATGCGGGCACGAGGTCGCCTCCGAAGAACGTCAGCATTGACGCCGTGTTGACGATCGCGCCATGCGTCTTTGCGAACAGCGGACGCACGGCGGCGCACATACGCATCGTGCCGTTCAGATTCACGGCGATGACGCGCTCGAACGTTTCGATGTCGTGTTCTTCGTGGCGGCGGATTATGCCGGCGCAGTTGACGAGTACGTCGAGCGTGTCGAGTGTGTCGAACAGCGCGGCGACGCTGGCAGCATCCGAGACATCGAGTTCTTTCGTCTGGAACCCTGCGTGCCGCCCGTAACGACAACGCTTTTATCCTTGAAGAGATCGTTCTGAAAGGTCATAAGCGTGTGCGTTAAACAGCGTGAGAAGCGACCGCGGCTTCGTTTGAAGCATCCTGAATGGGCGAGCGCACGACGAACATATAAACGAGCGCCGCCGCGAACGCGACGCCCGCGCTGATCAGAAACGCATTCACGAACGAATGCGTCTTGTCGACGACCAGCCCGGTGATGAACGGCGCGAACGAGCCGCCGAAGTACCCGCCAAAATTCTGAATGCTCCCGAGCGATGCCACCATATGACGCGGCTCTGCCACCGACACGAGCGCCCACGCTGCGCCGCTCGCCATATTGACGAAGAACACCGCCGCCGACAGATAGACGATCGCCAGCGTGAGATTCGGCGTGAGCGCAGCGGGAACCGTGAACAGCGCGCCGCCGATCAGACCCGAGCAGATAGGCCACTTGCGGCTGCGGATGGGCGCGACGCCGCGCGCCATCAGACCATCAGCGATAAAGCTGGACGACAGCATGCCGAGCGTGCCTGCGAGATACGGAATGGTCACGATCCAGCCCGTCTTCACAATGGTCAGATGCCAGATGCCGCTCATGTTCGAGATAGGCGGGCAGCCACGTCAGAAGAGCCACACCATGTAGATGACGCCCATGAAGCCGAAGATCATGCCTCACGTCGTTGCCTTGCCGATCAAGCCGCGCCATTCCGCGAACGTCATGCTGCGTTCCTGATGCTGCGCCGGTTCACCTTCGGTCAGATGCGCGAGTGACGCCGATTCGAGCTTCACATCCTTTCGATTGTGATACACGATGTACCAGCTAATCGACACCGCAATCCCCAGCACGCCCATGATGATGAACATATTCGCCATCCGAACGAAAGCAGGAGCACGGTAAGAATCGGTGACTACGCGCGGGACCGATGGTCGATGATGTGACGAAGATATCCGTCGGCTTGCCACGCTCGCGCTGCGTGAACCATTCGGAGACAACCTTTGCGCCCGCCGGAAACTGCAGCGCTTCGCCGATGCCGAGCGCTATCCGCGCGACCAGAAATTGCTGCAACGTCGTGACGAAATCGCCGAACAACTGCGCGACCGACCACACAAACATGCCGAGCCTGAGCATGATGCGTGCGCCGAAGCGGTCCAGCATCACGCCGATGGGCAATTGCGAAACGTATACGCGAACGAGAACGCGGACAACAGCAGGCCCATCTGCGACGCCGACAAACCAAGCTCTTGCGTCACCGAATGATTGGCGATGGACAGCGTGCTGCGATCAATATAGGGCGGATTCAACCGGTCGTCGCAACACCTCTGGCATTACAAGTGAGAAAGCAGCGGAGGCGGTAGGCGCATCTCAAGCGATGGGCTCGCGCTGGTTCCGCTATCGTGGCGGCATGCCATTATTATTCATGTCGAAATCTATCGCTGGTCGATACTTGTCGTTCGCTGAGCGAGAAGAGATAGCATTGCTTTCTGCACAGGGCCTCGGAGTGGGCAAGATAGCCCGGCGTATCGGACGCAGTCCATCAACCGTGTCACGAAAGCTCACACGCAATGCGGCCACACGTGGCGGGTGCCTCGAGTATCGGTGCTTCGGTCGCGCAGTGGAAGGCGGAACGGTTCGCTAAATGACCAAAGCCAGCGAAGCTGGCGAGTAATGCACGGCTGCGTCAATATGTACAGGAGCGTCTGGAGGGCAAAGTACATGACGCTGATGGTGGTGAAATTGCCTGGCCCAGACAGGCACTGTTCAAGGGTCGAAATAAACCACATCGCGGGGACCGAAAGTGGGTCAACGGCTGGTGACCTGAACAAATTGCTAATCGGTTGCAGGTAGATTTCCCGGATGATGAGTCTATGCGCATCTCTCA
>LELG01000269.1 GCA_001045575.1 Candidatus Burkholderia pumila | reverse complement strand
GCACGATGCATGGCGCCTGAGCAACAGTTCCGCTCTGCAACGCGCACTCACCAATCGCTATCTCGGCTCCCTTGGCCTTCCATCGTTGCGTCGATAGCCGGGCCAACCGATCACCAATCCGAACCGCTGTGTACGGACCCTTATGCGCGGTTGTGTGGGAGGGGCGGGCCGTGAGGCCCGCCCCCTATACCGATTCCAACTAGTCGAGAAGAGGCGAAAAATTTGTCCGCTGTCCGATGGACGGTCGAAATCTCTGCGCAGCTATGCTCGCGAATAAGCGCGCGAACAATCTCTCCGGCCTCAATGGGCTGCAATTGTTTCGAGTCGCCCACGCCACGAGCTTGGCGTCCCCTTCCATCGCCGCTTGCTGAACAAGTGCGAATTCGCACGAGCCGACCATCCCCGCCTCGTCCAACACGAGGATGGCGTGGTCGCTCAATGAGCTGGTCGCGCTGGATCGCGAACAGCAAGCTGGCGATCGTTCGCGAGCGAATGCAGGTTTCTCGCGTGAGATTTTGAGCCGCCGCAGCGGATTGGCAAGCGCCGATAACGTTGAATCCGGCATCCTTATAAGCCTCGGCCAGAGCCCGCAGCAAGGTTGTCTTTCCCGTTCCCGCCCAATTTTGCATGAACGAATGATTTCTCGTCTCACAGGCAACATGCAACGTGGCTCTTCTCTGCTCCTCCAAGGACACTGGCGCATTGAGCTTGGCGGTGAGCTCAGCTTCCAAAGCGCCGAAACGCTTGTGGATGGCGATGGCGGAAAGGCGATGGAGACGGGCAGAACTCTAGCACCGTCGGCACCGCGTTGGTGACATAGAAAGGCGAGCCGAGATAGGACTGGCGCAGCGGGCTGGGCGTCGTCGTGAAGCCCGCAATGGCTGCAGCATGCATCGGCCTCCGGTACGATAGCGAGCAAGACTGCGCGCGTCGACGGTGGGGGCGTTAAGCTCCAGCGTGCGCCGATCGCGTGTCCTCGGGAAATGGATCCTCGCTCGCAGGATTCGCGCCGATCAGCAGCTTGGTCGCCGCAAGCTTGTACAGGACGCCGACGCGTCCGGCTGATCCTCGCCATTGCCCTCGTAGCTTACCTCGAACTCGTCGTTTGCATACGGGCTGCGCTGCAGAAACTGGCCATTACTGTCCTCGGCAAGCAGATGGGGCGTCTTGCAGTCGTCGCAGAACGCAAGTTCATAGACCGGCGCGCCGCATCCGCATTTCGGACGTTGTGTCAGCGTGTCGCTCATCTGTTCGCGCAGGTGGTCGCGTAACGCGATATCGTTTATGCTGAGAATACTGAGCGTTGTTTCGCGGGTGCGGCTGAGTGTCTGATCGATCAGGGGGGTGAAGTATTGCATCGTCGTATCAACTTATTTTTGTGTGGCGAGCAGATAGGAAATCATCAGCCCGTGAGCGGGTACGTACCAGTTCATGCGGTCGAAGTCCGAGACCATCTTGATCGCGAATCGGGCATACGACCGGCTGGTCTTGAGTTCTTCGATGGTCGTGCGCCAGGTGGTCACGTAGGCCATGAAAATGGACAGGATGGCGACCGCGTCCGTGTATTCGGCCCGGGAGAGTGTCAGGACCTGCGGCAGCAAGTTCTGACGCCCGAGCCAGTCACGCAATGCAAAGCCCAGTTCAGTCGGCCAGTGACCCCCTTCGTGCACGTGCCGCAGGTTCTGGTAGAGATGCGGCAGGAGCAGGTCGATACGGTATTTCTGCAGCACCCGGGCGTCGCCGGTTTCCAAATAGGGCGTCAATTCGTTTTCACCGAAGCTGCCCAGCACGTGCTGCAACAAGTGACACCGATTCAGCAACAGGCTTTCCGAAAACGCGTCCGGCAGTCTCCGTGCATCGAGCCCGCGTCGAACTGCTGATAAACCCGCCGCCCATTGCGGGAGAGAAACGCACTCCCAGATCACGGCGAATTCGTCGCGGATCCGCGCTCAGAAGATCTCATCGACTTCGAGGCGGAACATGGCGACGGCCAGCGCCGCCGGATTGCGCGACAACGCCAGCCAGGCCTCGAACACCGACAAGGGCAAATGTGAGTAGTGTTACTTCAGTTCGGCGAGATAGGCCCAGCCGCTGTGTTCGAGATCGTCCGCCATGTTATTAGCGATCTGCCCGGCAATCACAAACGACTGCCTGACCGGGTGAAAGGTATGCGCGGCCGCATGCAGCGAGCGGATCTCTTGCTCCGGTACGTCCTGCCCGGTGCACTCCCCTGCATGGACGAACGGCCGGAACTGAGTCGGCGGAACCGAACGCCGGATAGATCAGCCACGAGCCGTCGAAGTCCATCGAGGGCGGTATCCTGAAGCGGCCCGTGCCGACATCCTGCGTACACAGTTCAGGAATATCAATGCTCGCCTGCTTCGGGTCGGTCAGGAGCATCGCTTGAACGGAGACCTCGGTTTGCAGCGGCCCGCGCGACAGATCCGTCATCATGAACGTGGATGCGTCGCCCTCTTCGCGGACGTGCGCCGTCGTTGTAACGGCGCACGTCGAAATTCAGCAACGGGCGATCCGTCTCCACACGCACGCGCAGGAAAGCATCCTGCTGAGCGACCGCACCGAGCATCTGCATCATATCGATCTGAGAGCTGAAAAAAGCTCAGCAGGACGGTCTTGCCGCGTACGCCGATGTAGAGTAGTGGCGCATGCCGCGCCCGCCTTTCCTTGCTGACGAGTTCAAGCTGAAGACAGAAGCGCATGCCGCCCAGCCGCGACGTCGGCAGCGCGCGCACGCCGAGCAGATCGGCCAGCATGAAGCCGTTGTTCGTCACCACGACGCCGTCCACGTCGATCAGGCGCGCGGCATCGTCCGGATAAGCGACTTTGAAGATGATGGGCGAGAGCGAACTGCCGCCGCTTCCGCGCACTTCCAGCGTCAGAAAAGTGGAAAGCGGTCGGGTCTGCGGCTCCAGCCAGATCACGGTGTCCTGTCCCTGGACTTCGCTGCGGTACCGGATATTGCGATCCACCACCTGCACTTCGAGCTGACTCGATTGCCGGATTACGAGACATGCCGGTTTGCCGCCGGAGCCAGCGTAACCTTTGATTGCGAATCCACGCGGCACCACGCCGCAGCGGCGCTGCAACAGGATGTTGTCGCTTGTATCGCGCAACCAGTCGTTGACGAGGTTGCGTGCGTTGTCTTCGTCGAGCGGCAGCGGGAAGCCGTTGCGCCAGCCCGGTTCGACTGAATCCAGATAGCGCGCCGGATCTTCCTTGTCGCGTAGATCGTGACGCGTCGCAAGCTCCATCAATTGCTCGACCACACCGGCGAGCAAGTGCAGCGTCTCGGGCGAATCCCGGAAAGTTTGCGGCAGTTCGTCGACGAAATCGAAATCGGCGAGCAGGTCCGCGGTCGTGCGTAATTCCGCTTCAGTCCGGTAGTGGGAATTTCAGCCCCCTTGTCGACGACACGCCCGAAGCTGTGCGTCTCTGCTGCACAAGCGGCCACGGCAGGCCGCCCTCGGTGAACAGCGAGCCGAGCAGGTTGTCACGCCTGTCCTCGAACTTGTCGGACGTTTCCATTTGCGCACCGAACGCTTCCAATACTCCAGTCCGAGCCGCGCCCGCCGTCGGCGTCGGTCAGGCGATGCTCTGACGCCCACTTGAGAACTTTAAGAAAGCCCTAATTCTTGGCTGCGGTGATGCTTTTCATGCACTACGGATTCCGCGTCACGACACAGCGAGCCGCAGCGTCCGGCGCACCCAACTTTTCGGGAGACCTTGCGTGAAGAAGAAATCGAACACGAAATCCAGCCATCATCCCGCGATGTCGCCGCTGCTGCGCGCTCACCTACAGCCGCGCCACCCGCGAGCCGATGATCAACACGATGCTCCTTCAATGCTACACCGCACTCGACGCTTTCAAACACGGCCACGGCTCGCAGGCGCTGTTCATGACGCTCTGCCGTCATCTGCTGGTGGCGGCAGAGCTTTGCCAGCTCGGCCACGCATCGGATTTCGATGAAGACATCACGCATGCGCACGAAGCGCTCGTCACGTTGGACGCACGCCACGTGAGCACCACAGCGTCTGGTCGCTGAGCGACGCCGAATACGCCCGCCTCTGCGATGTCCTTGCCATTTTCGCCGCCCAGCTCGACGAGGCGACGCTCGAACATATCGCGCAGGCCGAGGCGAACATGGTCACGCAATCGCTGGTGGCGGCGAACCTGCGCTCGGGTAAAGAGCGCGCGGAAGCCGAAGAACTGGCAGCGTCGGAAAACTGAGTGTTGTATCCGCGTCACCGCCGATAAAAATGTCGGCGAACGGTTCAGTCAAACGAATTTTATGGCAAAATGTTTCACTCGCGCGCGTCAGGGAGTCAGGAAATACGCGCACAAACCCATAAGAGACGGGCAGCATTCAGCCGAATCGTAGGTAAAAGTAGAGCGCAGTTTTACGCGGATGTGGTCATCGCAATGCGGCGCGCGTTTTTGCCGACGGACTGGCGAATAGCTGGCAATACAAACCATTGGTCCGACTAAAAAGCTCAAAAGCCGGCATCATCTGCCGACTTTTTTGTGTGGGCCCACATGTTGGGCGCACACTCGTGGGTGCAAGTTCCACCGCAAGTTGATCACAGCGAATGAAGCGAAGCGCAACTGCGAAAGGGTGACCGGACGTGGGGAGGAAACGTGAAGCATAAATCGCGAGCCGATGGACGAAAACCGGATAAAAGACGTTGCCGATCAGGGCGAGCGGGGGTCACGCGCGGTGAAGCTGTGCCCATGGCCGTGAGCGACGAAGCTTGCGGCCCGCGCCATGA